>CAMAVI010000022.1 GCA_945861625.1 Candidatus Sulfopaludibacter sp. SbA3 | reverse complement strand
AGCGGTGGGCGATTTCATCAGAAAGTACAACCAGCAATGGTTGATGGCAAAGCTGGGTTACCGCTCACCGGCCCAGGCCCGGCGCGAGCACTTCCAGGCGATAGCAGCGTGAACAATGTTGTGTCCAAAGAACCGGGTGCGCTACACGTGACGCCGAATGCAGGCGCCTCCAAATCTCGTAGCCCGATTCTAACCGCTACTCCCGCAAATGCGACCTAACTAAGGGAATTTCCTCTAGGGAAATGACGCCGCTCCTAACTTAGTCCTAAGGTGTTTCTACTAGGCGGATGATCGATTATTCCGCTCTATTCCAGATTTAGGCGGTAGCCCACGCCCTGCTCGGCCTGCAAATATGTGGGACGCGCAGCATCCTTCTCCAGTTTTCGGCGAAGCTGCGCTACGTACGCTCACAGGTATTGGGACTGATCCGTATGCTGCGGTCCCCAAACCTCATTGAGAATTGGCGCTGGGTCACCACCCTGCCCGCGTGTTTCACCAGAGCTTGCAGCAGCAACTTTCACCGCCTTCAGAATAAGATTTCACCCGTTAAGCCCGTGCTAAAATCCTCTCCTCCGGCATAAAGAAAGTGTAAAAAGTGGGGCCCTGCTAAGATCAGAGTTTGTGTTCAGGAAGGTTCTAGTCGCCAACCGGGGGGAGATCGCGGTCCGCGTGATCCGCGCGCTGCGGGAGACCGGAATTGCCAGCGTAGCGGTGTACTCCGATGTGGATCGCGCTTCGCTCGCCGTCCAACTGGCGGATGAAGCGGCACATTTGGGGCCGGCGGCGGCATCGGAGAGCTATCTTCGTATCGACAAGATCATCGCGGCGGCCCATTCGCACCGTGCGGACGCGATCCATCCTGGCTACGGCTTCCTCAGTGAGAACGCCGAGTTCGCCGAGGCGTGTGCGGCGGCCGGCATCGTGTTCATCGGGCCTCCGGCGGCGGCCATCCGTCAGATGGGATCGAAGACCGCGGCCCGGCAACTGGCGATTGCCGCGGGTGCGCCCGTGGTTCCGGGCACGGTGTCCGCGGTGACGAATCTGGATGACGCGAAGCGAACCGCGGAACAGCTTGGTTATCCAGTGTTGCTCAAGGCATCGGCGGGCGGCGGCGGCAAGGGCATGCGGCGTGTCGATCGCGCCGAGGACCTGGAAGCAGCGATCCGCGACGCGTCGAGCGAAGCCCTGCGCGCGTTTCACAACGGCGACGTCTATATTGAAAAGCTGGTCGTGGAGCCGCGCCACATCGAAATTCAAGTGCTCGGCGACCAGCACGGCAATCTCATTCATTTGGGCGAGCGCGAGTGCTCCATTCAGCGGCGGCATCAGAAGGTGATCGAAGAGTGCCCGTCACCGGTGATGAGCACGTATCCGGAACTGCGGGAACGCATGGGTGAAGCGGCGTTGCGCATCGCCCGCGCGGCAAATTACTCAAACGCCGGGACCATGGAGTTCCTGGTGGACCGCGAGCGCAACTTTTACTTCCTGGAGATGAACACGCGGTTGCAGGTGGAGCACCCGGTCACCGAGCTTGTTACAGGTCTGGATTTGGTGCAGTGGCAACTGAAGATCGCCGCGGGGGAAAAACTGACAATCCGCCAGGAAGATGTTCAATGGTCGGGTTCGGCGATTGAGTGCCGCATCTACGCCGAAGATCCGGATCATCAATACCTGCCTTCACCAGGGCGCATCACGGAGTTGACGGAACCGGCGGGCCCAGGAGTGCGCCTGGATTCCGGTGTATATGAAGGATGGAACGTGCCGCTGGACTACGACCCGCTGCTGGCCAAGCTCGCCGCCTGGGGACCGTCGAGAGAAGCGGCGATGGCGCGCCTGCAGCGGGCTCTCTCTGAGTACGTCATCGGCGGTATCCGCACCAACCGGGCATTCTTCCGCGAGATCCTGGACGATGAAGTCTTCCGCGCCGGAACTTTGTCGACGGCGTTCCTGGATGAATTCCCGGGCCGGCGGCAATCGGCAAAGCCGGATCTGGAAGCAGAAGCCATCGCGGCGCTGATCGGCGCTCTGGCACAGAAAAAGCCCACCGCAGCCCGGCGGGGTAACGCAGCGGAGTGGTTGAAGTCCGGGCGGGAGTCTCTGTTTCGATGAAAGGCACGCGATGAAGTACGAGGCTATCATCGACGGCAAGCCCGCGCGGCTGGAACTCAGCGGCGCGCGTGCGTCCTATTTGCGGGAAACCGGCGAAAGTCTAGACCTCGAATATTCGATCGCGGCGACCGGAGTGGGTCAATGGTCGGTCCTGGCGAACGGCCGAAGTTTTGCGGCGCAATTGCTCTCGAGCGGAGAAGTCAGCGTCAACGGGCGTGTGATTCGGGTTGAAATATTTGACCCACGCAGTATGCGCGGCAGACGCAACGCGACGGGCAGCGAGGGGCGGCAGACGATTGTGGCGCCGATGCCGGGCCGGGTCATTCGTGTTCTGATCGAGGCCGGGCAGGAAGTGGAAGAGGGGCAGGGGCTGATTGTCGTTGAGGCCATGAAGATGCAGAATGAGATGAAGTCGCCCAAGGCCGGACGCGTGGTCGAGGTGAAAACGGCGGCGGGCGCGACGGTTGCGGCGGGAGATATATTGGCGGTAATCGAATAATGGCAGACACGCAGTGCGCCGTTTGCGGCGGTACGGGATGGAAGATTGTAGAGCGGGCCGGGCTTTCCGGAGCCGAGCGCTGCGAGTGCGCGGGAGCGACGCGCGCCCAGTACCTGCAAGAAAACGCCAATATCCCTCCCAACTACCAGCAGGCTTCGCTGGATACTTTTGCGATCCCGCAGGATAATCCCGTCGCTCGTCAAGGGCTCGGCACCGTACTCATGCAGGTCCGCAGTTTCGTGCGGGAGTTCCCGGCGGGCGAAAAGTCCGGGCTACTTCTGGTTGGCCCGCCCGGAACCGGCAAGACGCATCTGGCGGTCGCCGCGATGAGAGCGCTGCTTGCGAAAGGGCATGAGTGCTTGTTCTTTGACTATCAAAATCTGTTAGACCGGATCCGCTCTGGCTATAACGCGGCCTCGGGCGCGGCGGACCGCGAGGCGTACCGCTCAGTACTCGACGCCGAGGTTCTCCTGCTCGACGACCTCGGCGCGCACCGCGTCACCGATTGGGTGGAGGACACCGTGACAGCGATCATCACTTCCCGCTGTAACCAACGGAAGCCTCTGATCGCAACGACGAATCTTGCCGGTGAAACGCGACTGCAGGAAATGACCATGCCGGGCGGCGAGAAGAAGACCATTCGCGACCGCACGCTCACGGAAGCCATCGGCGCCCGCGCGTATTCGCGGCTCTTTGAGATGTGCCGCGTCGTACAAATGCCGGGGGTGGAAGACTACCGCATGAAGCGCGCCCGCTGACCCGGCCCGGCTTAAGATATTCAGGCACGCGGTACACTCAAATGGAATGCGGATCCTGGTAATCGAGGACGAAAAACGCATCGCCGACTTCGTATCGCGGGGCTTGGAAAGCGGCGGATACGCCGTGGATGTGGCCGGAGATGGCACAACGGCCATTGAGATGGTGCATACCACCGGGTACGATCTGATCATCCTGGATCTCGGTCTGCCGGATATGGATGGACTGACGGTGCTCAAGAAGATCCGCAACCGCAAGTCCGGCCCCTCGGCGCTCATTTTGAGCGCGCGCGACGCCGTGGACGATCGCGTGAAAGGCTTGGAAGGCGGCGCCGACGATTATCTGGTCAAGCCCTTCGCCTTTGTGGAGTTGCTGGCGCGCGTGCGGGTCCTGCTGCGGCGCGGCCAGCCCACGCCCGAACGCCTGCAAGTGGGGGATCTGTCCCTCGACTGCATCCGCCGCAAGGTGACCCGCGCGGCCGAGAATATCGAGTTGGCCCCCAAGGAGTTCAGTATCCTCGAATACCTGATGCGCAACCGGGGACGCCCGCTGAGCCGCACCATGATCGTGGAACATGTCTGGGACATGGACTACGACGGACTCACGAACATTGTGGACGTGTACATCCGCCATTTGCGCAGCAAGATCGACGAAAAATGGCCGGACAAGATGATCCAAACCGTGCGCGGTATCGGCTACTTGCTGGATTCCCCGGACCACGCCCTGGAACGGGAGGCATAGGAGTGCGGGCCTTGCGGACAGTTTGGACCCGCATGGGTTTCCTGCGCAGCTTGCGCTTCCGCCTCACTCTGAGCTACGTGCTGTTTTTCACCGTGTTGCTGGTCGCCGTCGGCCTGTTATTCCGTAGAACGCTGCAACTCGAAATGGACGGCGACACGCGAGCGACGCTGGAGGAGGAATGGGCCGCCGCCAAGGGATATCTGCACATCGAAAAGGGTCATCCGGTCTGGGTGGTGGATACCAGCGATCCGGAAGAGACCTATATAGTAGAGCACCTCAAGCACGTCTACATGTTGGCGGACGCCGGCGGCAAGGTCCTGGAAAGTTCGCAAACGTATGATTCGATCGGGGTCGATTCCCCGCGGGACATCCAGCGGATTTTGCGGAATTCCACCCAGGAAGTACGTGTCCGCCACGACGCGGACGGCGTTCCGTATATGATCCGAGCCGGCGCGATCCGCGGGCAGCGCGGCAACCTTTACTTTTTTGCCATGGGACGCTCGATTGAAGCCAACCAACGTACGGTGGACAATTTCATGCGCAGCTATTATTTCTTGATGCTGCCGGGCGCGATTTTCGTCACCGGCTTGCTGGGTTGGCTGCTGGCAGGCCGCGCCATCCGGCCGCTCAACCTGGTGGCGGCGACGGCGCAGGAAATCACGGGGTCTAAGCTTTCGCTGCGGATTCCCCGGCGCGGGGCCAATGACGAACTCGATAACCTGATCGATAGCTTTAACCGCATGACGGCGCGCCTGAGCCGTTCTTTCGATCAGATCCGCCAGTTTTCCACCGACGTTTCCCATGAACTCCGCACGCCGCTCACGGCCATCCGCGGGCAGCTGGAAGTGGCGCTCTTCACCGCCGAAAGGCCGGAGCAGTTCCGCGACGCCATGGCCAACGCTCTCGAAGACGTCGAAAACCTTTCCAGTATCGTGCGCGCGTTGCTCTTGCTGTCCCAGGCTGAATCCGGACAGTTAGCCCTGCAGAAGGCCGCCTTGGATTTGCACAAGGTGGCCGCCGATGTAGTGGATCAGTTCCAGATTCCCGCCGAGGAAAAAGGCGTGAAACTGACCGCCACGCTCGAACCCGGCGCAACCGCCATGGTGGACCGGACGCAGATGGAGCGCTTGCTTTCGAACCTGCTTTCCAACGCGGTTAAATATACGCCCGAGGGCGGTACGGTCAGTGTGCGAGTGGGCCCGGATGAGATCCACGGGTGGGTTCGTTTGGTGGTGGATGACACGGGAGTCGGAATCCCGCAGGAGAATCTGCCCCATATCTTTGATCGCTTTTATCGCGTGCGCAGCGTGGAAACTCGCCAGATTCAGGGGCTTGGATTGGGCCTCAGCTTTGTTGCCTGGATTGTGTCCGCGCACCAGGGCACGATTCAGACAGTGAGCAATGAAGGGAAAGGCAGTTGTTTCACAGTGCGCCTGCCGATGGGAATGGCCGCGGCGCTGGAACCCGCGGTGGAGCCGGCATCTGCCTCCCTCTAGGCCTCCCTTGCAGATACAATAGACGGCTATATGGGTCTGGAGATCTCAGAACGGGAACGGGAGGGTGTCACCATTCTCGGCCTTAAAGGCCGCGTGACAGTAGGAGAAGTGACTCCCGTGCGGGACAAGATCGCGGGACTGTTGGCCGCCGGGCACCCGCGGATCGTTCTGGACCTGGCCGATGTGGAATACATCGATTCGACAGGCCTGGGCAACCTGGTCATCAGTTACACGCAGGTGAAGAAGGCAGGGGGCGGACTCAAATTGATGCGCCTGAACAAGCGCAACGTGGAACTGCTGGCCCTCACGCGACTTCATACTGTCTTTGAAGTGTTCGGCGACGAAATCAACGCCGTCAACAGTTTCTTTCCCGGGCGCGAGATCAAACACTTCGATATTCTCAGCTTCGTGCAACAGCGCGACGATACCGAATCTTAGTGGCCGGTGCCGCGGTTCACGGTAATGCGGAGCACCATGTGCCACGGAATCAGGTGCGCCCCGCGCTCTCCCGGCACCTCGATCAAGATGGCGCTTTCGCTGTTTAGGTCAAATTTCGCTTTTTCGAGCGGCGAATAGGCCAGCTTCCATTGACGGGATTCCACCAGGACCATGGTGTCTCCGGTCTGGAAGTAAACGTTGTCACGGGTGGGATCTTTCTGTAAATACTGCTGAAATAATTTCTGACAAACGGCTTGCATAGGGGGTGGAATCTCCGGTGTTGCTCCTTCATCGTCATTCCCATGAGTACCCATTAGCCGGTACGGAAGTAATGCCGGGGCCCGCCGTGTTTGCGGGTATACCGGCCCACGGGCGGTAGCGCAATTCAGGCATTTTCCGGCTACAGAAAAGGGACTCCGCGGCCGTTCGATCCAGATATGAAATACCTCATTCAAATGATCTTGACGCTGGCGGTGGCTGGGGGCGCGTACATGTGGCTGACCGCTGAAATTCCCGGCGGCGAGAAGCGCTACGAGCACTACATCCGGGAAGCCAAAGATCGCGCCAACATTAGAATTTGAGGTACCTCCGCCCCCTGCCGCCGCCGGGCCGGACTGCGGAATCGCCGCCATCCCGAATGGGTTAAGCTAGCCGGAATGGGTTAAGCTAGAAAGATCCATGGCAAAGATTTCGGAAGTTCTGGGCGGTGCGGCGGCCATCGCCAAGGGCATGGGCATCACCTTTGGGGAGATGCTGAATCCCACCATCACGGAAGATTACCCGGAGGCGCCCGCTAAATTTCAAGAGCGGTTCCGCGGCGTCCATGAGCTGCAGCGCGACGAAAACGGCCTCGAAAAATGCGTGGCTTGCTTTCTTTGCGCGGCCGCTTGTCCGGCGCAGTGCATCTATATTGAAGCGGCGGAGAACACCGCCGAGCTGCGCATGAGCGGCGGCGAACGCTACGCCAAGGCATACAATATCGATTACAGCCGCTGCATCTTTTGCGGCTATTGCGTGGAGGCCTGCCCCACCGACGCGATCACGCATGGCCATGGCTTTGAGATCGCCAGCTACAACACGTCCACGCTCATCTACCGCAAGGAACAAATGCTGGTACCGGTTCCCGCTGGGGCGCAATTTCCGTTGAAAGCCGCGCCTTCGCCAGAAACCGGAGCGCATTAGCGGCAGTCACGCGGCGCGGCCAAGCCACGCATATGATCCTCCCTACATCCAGTCAGGCAACCTTGCTGCTTCTGATCCTTTCCATGGTCTGCTGGGGATCGTGGGCCAATACGCAAAAACTCGCCGGAAAGTGGCGCTTTGAGCTGTATTACTACGATTTCGCGCTGGGCTTCCTCTTGTTGATGGTTGCCGCCGCGTTCACACTGGGGTCGCTGAACTCAGCCGAATTGACCTTTCAGGACAATTTCCTGATTGCGGGCTACCGCAATATGGCTTATGCGGCCGCGGCGGGGATTGTCTTCACCCTGGGGAATATATTTCTGGTCGCGGCGGTGTCGGTAGCCGGGCTCAGTGTGGGTTTTCCCATTTCATTGGGAATGACGTTATTGGTATCGACCGTATACGGCGTCCTTACGGGCGCGCAAAGTAATGTACTGCTTTCCTTGGCCGGTTGCGGTCTGGTGCTGGTGGCTCTGGTAGTGGCGACCTACGCCTATAGCAGCCACCTGGACGCGGTCGCCGAGGCAGCAAAGAAGGACGGGCTGCAGATGGATCCGCGCTCAAAGCAGGCCAAGCGCGCTCCACGGCCGCCCAGTGCCGCAAAGGCTGTGGTGTTGGGGGCGCTCAGCGGAATCGGGCTGGGCTTCTTCCGCTCCCTGGCCGGCCTGGCTCAAGAAAGTGATATCGGCTTGGCCCCTTACGGCCTTGCTCTGCTTTTCTCGGCGGGGATGTTGCCTTTGACCATGGTTCTGAGCCCTTTCTTTTTCAACTTCCCCGTGACAGGGGGGCCCATTGGGATTCGTGATTATTTCCGGGGCTCGGGAAAGCAACACGCACTGGGACTCCTGGGAGGAGTGCTTGCGGCGACCGCGCTGTTGGCCAGCTTTCTTGCGGCCGGAGCAGCCCCCGCCATTCGCGGGGCCCCCGGCGCTGTATTCGCCATCAGTGAAAGTAGCGCCCTGCTTGGGGCGCTGTGGGGATTTCTGGTGTGGGGCGAGTTTAGGGGAACCAGCGATCGTGTCCGCATGCTGTTTGTAGGAATGCTGGTTCTATACGGCTCGGGAATTGCAGTGTTGTCCGTCGGACAAGCTTAGCTCCACGCTTCCTGCGTTTCGCGCGTCTGAGTTGGTAACGGCCAATGACGAAGCTCTTCCTTAGCTTGGCGCTTGTAGCGGCCCCGCTCTTTGCGGGCGAATATGCGATTCTATCCACCGGCTTTCGCCTTCCGGCCGAGCGGCACGAAGTCTCCGGTGGCGTAGTCCGGCTGTTCTGGAAGGACGGAGTGACGGAATTCCCCGCGGCAGCCGTGTCCGGCTTTGAGATAGACGACTACATGCCGCCTCCCGCGGCCCCAGTTCCCCGTAAAGTGGAGGCACCCCGTCCCCCGGCAGACCCGCTTACGTTACTGCAGGAAGCCGCGCAGCGGACGGGACTTCCGGCAGCGCTGGTCGAGAGCGTGGCGCGGGTAGAATCCGGATTGCGCCTGGGAGCCGTTTCCTCCAAGGGCGCGCTTGGCGTCATGCAGTTGATGCCGGCCACGGCCAAGGCGCTGGATGCCGATCCGCGCGATCCGGCACAGAATATCGATGCCGGTGCGCGGCTGTTGCGTGAATTGCTGATCAAGTACGACGGCGACGTCGTAAAGGCGCTCTCCGCCTATAACGCGGGAGCAGGCGCCGTGGACCGCTACCACGGGATGCCCCCCTATGCCGAAACGCGTAATTACGTCGACAAGGTGATCCGTACCTACGTGAAAGCGGGCGGCAAGCAGATTTCTCAGTAATTCGTGTCGTGTCTATTGACATGAAATACTATTCGTGTCACTATTCATGACACGAAGCCATGAAAGCCGCCGCCAAACGAGCGTACCACCAGGAAGCGCGCGCGCAACAAACCGAAGTCACCGCCCGGGAAATCATCACGGCAACGGTCCGCTTGGTACGTTCCGTCCGCCGCGTGTCCGGAATCACGCTGGAGGATATTGCCACGGAGGCCGGCCTTACGGTACGGACTATTCTCCGCCGGTTCAGGTCGCGCGATGGAGTCCTGGAGTCCGCGCTTGTGCAGCTACGCCGGGAGGTGGAAGCAGCGCGTCCGGCCACGCCGCCGGGTGACGTAGAAGGCGCGTTAGACGCCTTGCTGGAGCACTATGAGGACATTGGCGACCTCAATATCCGCGCTTTGGAGGAAGAAGATCAACTGCCGTCGCTGCATGCGCTTTTGGAACTGGCCCGGGATTCGCATCGCGGCTGGCTCCGGCACATCTTTGGGCCGCAACTGGTAGTTCTCAGTCCCGCGGAGAGGGAACAACGAATTACAGCACTCTACGCAGCCACCGACGTTTACTTATGGAAACTGCTGCGGCGGGATCTGAAGCTAAGCCGGAAGGAAGCTGCCGCCACCTTCCGCCGGTTGGTGTATGGCGCACTCGAGACTAAGACTAAAAGGGAGGGCGTATGAAGCGATTCTTGTTCCCGCATTGGGAAGGCGGAGGCAATACTCCTCCGATGTTGAGTGTGGTCCGCAGGCTGGTAGCCCGAGGCCATCTGGTACGGATCTTGGGCGACCCATGTAATCAGGAGGAAGCGGAAGCCACGGGCGCTTCGTTTTCATCCTGGACCCGCGGATACCGGCGATTGGATAAGTCCTGGGAGCGCGACCCGCTGAAGGACTGGGAAGTCAGCTCGCCCCTGGCCGTCATCGGACGCCTGCGGGACCGTCTCTTCTTCGGCCCGTCGCTGGCACACGCCGAGGACGTTCGCGACGAACTGCGCCGCTTTCCGGCGGACGTGATCGTGCCCAGCGAAATGCTCTTCGGCGCGATGGCGGCGGCCGAGGCGGCTGGTGTTCCTTGCGTGGGGCTGGCCGCGAACATCTGCCTTTCCCCGCTGCCTGGGGTTCCCCCGTTCGGGCCGGGATTTCTGCCCGCGGAAAATATCTTCGAACGCTGGCGGGATAGCGCGGTCCGCGGTCTGACGCGGCGTGAGTTTGGCAAAGGGGCTCCGGTGTTTAACGCGACGCGGCGCGCACTGGGACTCGCTCCTCTTCAACATCCCTTTGATCAACTGGAGCGGCTGACCCATCTGCTGGTGCTGACGAGCCCGGCGTTCGACTTTCCTTCGGCACAATTGCCCAGTAACGTAGTCTACGCCGGTCCTGAGTTGGAAGACCCGGCCTGGACCGCCCGCTGGGAATCGCCGTGGAGCGCCGGCGACACGCGGCCGCTGGTTCTCGTCGGCTTCAGCACGACCTTCTAGAACCAGACCGCGGCCCTCCGGCAGGTGATTGAGGCGCTGCGTTCGCTGGAAGTGCGCGCCGTGGTTACCTGCGGACCCGCGATCGAATTGGCGTCCCTGCCCCAGCCGCCCAACGTGCATCTGTGCGCTTCCGCTCCTCATAACCGACTGCTTCCGGAAGCTTCGGTAGTTGTCACGCATGCCGGCCATGGAACCGTGATCCGCTCACTCGCCGCAGGGGTTCCGTTGCTGTGCATGCCGATGGGTAGAGATCAAAACGATAACGCGGCAAGGGTCGTGGCGCGCGGCGCGGGACTACGCTTGTCTCCGAGAGCAGAGTCGAAGGCGATCAGGCGCGCGGTCCAAGTGCTCCTTCAGGACACCCGCTACCGGACTCAAGCGCGTGGAATGGGTCGCCAGATTGCGGAGGACGCCCGCAACTCTCAGGCAGTCCGCGTCTTGGAAGAGGCCTCGCGCGATTCGGAGCCTGAGCTGGCGCGCTCCGCGTGAGCGCGCAGGGAAACGCCAGCTCACGGCCTCGGTAGTTCGGAAACGTGGTGAACCACCATCTGCCAGCGCCCGTCCATCTTCACGTAAACATTGCTAAACAGGCGGGGCGCGTCGAAGCGCTTGCCTTTGTAGTCCAGCACCGAAGTGCTATGGCCGGACACGACCGCGGTATTGCCGAACAGCTTCACGGTCACGCTGTCATGCGCGAATGAGATGAAGTGCAGGCCGTCGGAAAGGAAGTCGGCGATAACCTGCGCCTTGTCGAGGCGGTCTCCACGCGCGATCCAGGTGAGTTGATTGGCGAGGACGCGCTCGAGGCCAGCCCGGTCTTTCGCCTTGCGGGCTTCGTCGAATTGGTCGCCGACTTCAAGAACTTCGGCCGTAACCGCTTCGTCGGCGGCTTTAGGCTTACTCTGGGCACCGGCAAGGCCAGCCAACAAAAAGAAGCAAACTGCCGCTTTGAATTTCACAACCTGGCCCCATTCTTGAGGACAGAAGCGCGCGTGATGGAGGCAACCGTGGGCGTGCCGCACTGGCGCATGGTCAGCGACAGTTCGGCGCGCAGAATTTCGAGCACCCGCTCGACGCCCTCCTGCCCGAATGACGAAAGTCCGTAGATGTAGGGCCGGCCGATGCCGACGCCCTTGGCTCCGATGGCCAGGGCTTTGTAAACATCGGAACCTCTGCGGAAGCCGCCATCGACGAAGACCGGAAATTGCGGTCCCACGGCGTCGATCACTTCCGGGAGAACATCAATGGTGCCGCGGCCGGTTTCGGTGGCGCGGCCGCCGTGGTTGGAAACAATCACTCCGTCCGCGCCATGTTCGCGGGCGAGTTTGGCGTCTTCCCCGGTGTCGATCCCTTTGAGCACCAGCTTCATCTTGGTCATCTTCTTCAGCCGGTCCACGTAAGCCCAGGTGGCCTGCGGCGGATTAATGGTGCCCGCCAGTCCCGCCAGCATGGGCTTGCCGGCATTATCCGCCGGATTCGCGCCCGCTTTGGGCGAGTGCATGTGACACGAGAGGCAATCGCGGTTGTCGAGACGCGTGAAGCGTGTGGCTGTTTCCGTATTACGCCCCGCAAGGAGATCGATGGTCCAGGCCAGCACCGGGCATCCGGCGGCTTCGACGCGCTTCACCAGTTTCTCCGTCTCATCCCAAGTCAGTGGCATGTAGAGCTGATACCAGGGAGGGGTGCCCAAAGTCTTGGCAACCTCTTCCACCGGAACGGAAGTCGCCGTTGAAAGCATCTGAACCGCTTTTTTCGCCTTGGCCGCCCGGGCGGTCGCTAGCTCGCCATCGCGATGGAACACCTTCTGGCTGCCCACGGCGCTCACGTAAATCGGCATGTCCCAGGTAGTTCCGAAGACTTCCGTCCGGAGATCGGCCTTGCTCACGTCGACCAGGCGGCGGGCGCGCAGTTGATAGTGCTCGAAGGCCTGGCGGTTCATGCGCAGCGTCACGTCATCATCCACCCCGGTGGCCATGTAGCCCCAATGCGCGGGCGGAAGCGCCTTGCGCGCCAGTGGCTCAAAGTCCATGACATTGATGGCGTCTTTCGCGCTGGCAATCACGCCGGGGGCGTCTTGCCCCCAAGCTTGCGTGAGTAGAGGACTGGCGGCCAAGAAGCGCAGAAATTCGCGGCGGGCATGGAAATTGCTCATGTGTTGGATTTTACTACGTTGGGTTTTACTACGTTGGCGATCTTACTACCGCGTCCGCTACCATCGTGAGTAGGAAATGCGAGAATCCCGTTATTCGCGCCAGATCCGCTTCGCTCCCTTGGGCGAGCAAGGCCAGGCCAAGATCCGCGCCGCCCGCGTGGCTATCGTCGGCTGCGGAGCCCTGGGGACCGTGCAGGCGGAAGCCATGGCCCGCGCCGGCGTGGGACGCCTGCGGCTCATCGACCGGGATTTTGTCGAGTGGTCCAACCTCCAGCGCCAGTTTTTGTTTGACGAGGCCGACGCAGCCGACGCCTTGCCCAAGGCCGTGGCAGCCGCGCGCCGTCTGGCCAAAGTGAATTCCGAAGTGGAGATCGAGCCTATGGTGGCCGATCTGACGCCTGCCAGCGCCCCGGATCTGTTCGAGGATATCGACTTGATCCTGGATGGCACTGATAACTTCGAAACGCGGTTCTTGATCAACGACGCCGCTGTATCCGCGGGTATTCCGTGGATTTACGGGGCGGCGGTGGGAAGTTACGGCATTAAACTGCCCATCGTCCCCGGCAAGACCGCGTGCCTGCGCTGCGTCTACCCCGAACCGCCGCAGGGTGCGCAGCCGACGTGCGAAACGGAAGGCGTGCTGGCTGCGGTAACGGCTACGATTGCCGCGCTACAGGCCGGCGACGCCCTGAAGATGCTGGCTCTGGGAACGGGTTCCGTCGTCGCGCGCTTGACGACGGTGGACGTGTGGTCGGGAGCGATCCGGCAACTGGCTCCCCCGCCTCGCGATCCTGACTGCCCGTGCTGCGTGCGCCGCGAGTTTGCACATCTGAACGGCACCAAACGCGCGCCGATTAGCCTGTGCGGCCGCAACGCCGTACAGATTCACGAGCGCTCGCGCCCCGTGGACCTGCCGGAACTCGCCAAGCGCCTGTCCGCCGTGGCGCCGGTGCGGTCCAACGAATTCGCGTTGCGCGTCGTCATCGATCCCTATGAATTGACGGTCTTTCCCGACGGCCGCGCCATCATCAAGGGCACGCAGGACGTCGGCGTAGCGCGCAGCCTGTACGCCAGGTATATAGGCGCGTAGGGATTTTCGTACCGCCGCCGCATTTTGTTCCCCGTCGATAATCGCTTGATGCGCTTTTTCGCCGGGCTTTTCCTGCTGACCACTACACACGCGTTTGCCATCCCCACGTTTTTCATCGAAGACTCGCGGTCGCACTTTATCGTCAACAGTCCCGCGATGCGCGCGACGTTCACGCGGGAAGGTGCCGTGTTCCACGCCAGGGATCGCCCGATTCAAGTTCGCTTTCGCGGCGCGGGTGCCCAGGACGTTCGTGGCAACATCCCCATGGGCCACGCAAACTTCCTGGCGGGGCCGGATCCGCGCGCATGGCGGACCGGGCTCGCAGCCTTCGGAGAGATTCTCTATCGCGACCTCTATCCGGGCATCGACGCAATGTACGCAGGCAGAGACGGCCACCTCAAGTCCGAGTTTCGCGTCGCGCCGGGGGCCGATCCGCGCCAGATTCGCCTGGAGTATTCCGTGGATCTTACGATCGACGGCGCCGGCTGCCTGCACGCGGGGGAATTGTTGGAGCAAGCTCCGGAAATCTATCAGGACATGCCTCACGGCAGAGTGAGCGTAAAAGGGCGCTACCGCCTGCTGGATGCGCGAACCGCGGGCTTCGCTGTTGAGACATACGATACGCGTTTCCCGCTGATCATTGATCCCGTGATCTCCTACGCGACGTACCTGGGTGGAACCGGATTGGGAGCGGTCACTGGAATCGCAGTGGATAGCGCGGGCAACCTTTACGCGACAGGTTGGACCGACGCGCTGGATTTCCCGATTGTGGGGGCGGCGCAGGCGGTCAACCAGGGCGGTGCCGATGTGTTTATCGTCAAAATGAACCCGGCGGGTAGCGCACTGGTCTATGCGACCTATATCGGCGGCGGCGGCGAAGACAAGGGCGCGGCCATTGCGGTGGACGCAAGCAATCAGGCTTATGTTACGGGCTCGACGGCGTCCAATAACTTCCCGTTGGCATCCGCGATCCGCACGACATTGGGTGGCTCCAAAACGGCATTCGCGCTGAAGTTGAGCGCAGTCGGAAACGCATTGTTGTATAGCACCTATCTGGGTGGCACGAACTATGAAGTAGGGACCGCGATTGCCGTGGACAGCTCCGGCAACGCTTATATCGCGGGCGACACGCAATCGGCGAACTTCCCGGTGCAGACCGCGGCGCAATGGACGCTGGGTGGAGGCTTCGACGCTTTCGTTACCAAGCTCACTTCATCCGGCGCGCTGGGATTCAGCACGTATTTGGGCGGCAGCGGCACTGAGCACGCGGGCGGCCTCGCGGTGGATTCCAGCGGCAACGTCTATGTCGCGGGTGGAACCTACTCGACGAACTTTCCAGTTCTGGGGGCGATTCAGGCGGCAAACGCCGGCAATCAGGATGTCTTCGTGACCAAGTTGCGCGCATCCGACACCCAGATTCTTTACAGTACGTACCTGGGCGGCAGTGGAGTTACGACGCTGGAGCAAGCCAACGCGATCAAGGTAGATTCCAGCGGCAACGCCTATATTGCCGGGGTAACGAACTCGGCCAATTTCCCCGTTACCGCAAGTGTGTACCAATCGGCGCTCAAGGGGCCGTCGGACGCATTCGTGGCACGGATCAATGCCGCGGGCAGCGCTCTAGCCTTCAGCACGTATCTAGGGGGAACGCAGACGGAGTGGGCGGCGGGAATCGGTATCGATAGCAGCGGCAGCGCATACGTATCCGGCTACACGTCGTCGGTCGACTTTCCCCTTGCGGGCGCGGTGCAAGCCACCTACGGCGGGCTGCAAGACGCGTTTGTCTCCAAGCTGAATTCCTCCGGCAATATCTTGGGGTTTTCGACGTTTTACGGGGGCAGTGGGGCGGATTCCGCCACCGCGCTGGCAGTGGACCCCAACGGCAACATGTTCGTGGGTGGGCAGACCACATCGCTGAACCTGCCCCTCACCGGACCCATTCAATCGTCGAACAACGGCGGCAGTATCGGATGGCTGACCCGCTTGGGAGTCACCGCCGCGCCGTCGCAACTGCCCAGCGTGGTTTCGGTGACACCGTCCTCGGGCAGCGGGAATGCACCGGTATTTACGGCGGTTTACTCAGATAACGGAGGAGCGGCGGCACTGACCACGGTATCTCTCCTGGTCGGTACCGGCGCATCGGGCACATTTGCCTGCTATGTCAGCTATAACCAATCGACGAACGCGTTCACGCTCGCCAACGATGACCCGGCTACCGGCGCCCAGAGCGTGGTTCCTGGCGGCAGCACCGTGCAGAACAGCCAGTGCACGCTGACAGGAGCCGGCAGCTCCGTCAGCACATCGGGAAACAATCTGACACTGAATATTGCGCTGACTTTTCTGCCCGCCTTCGCTGGCGCGAAGACCGTGTACCAGTACGCAGCCGACGCGGGAACCAACACAGGGTGGATCGCTCAAGGCTCGTGGACCGTGACAATCCCTCCTTCGCAGCCTTCCGCCGACACGGTTTCCCCGAATTTCGCCACAGGCTCCAGCCAGACGTTCACGTTCGTATTCTCCGATTCGCAACACGCCGCCAACCTCACGGGCATGGTCATGTTATTTTCCAGCTCGCTGAGCTTTACCAACGCTTGTGAAATTGTGGTTGATCGCGTGGCGGGCACCGTGGCGCTGTTGTGGGATAACGCGGCCGGATCGGATTCACGGCTCATGAATTCCGCGACCCTCCTGCAAAACAGCCAGTGCAAAGTGGGGACGTCTTCGATCACGGTCTCCGGTCTATCGCAAATCTTCACCGTTACCGTCACGTTCAAAACGGGCTACGGCGGCCCCCGCAACATTTACATGTATGGAGCAAGCGGGGCGGTAAACACGGGATGGGTGCAGCGCGGAACGTTCACGGTGTCCATCGGCGGAACCCCGCAGGCGACGTCCGCTGTGCCGGCTTCCGGCTCGGGCCCCGGGCAGCGCTTCAGCTTTACGATCACCGATCCGGCGGGCGCCGGCTTCCTCAACGGGCTGGCCGTGCTGTTTTCCACGTCGTTGAATACGATGAACGCGTGCAGTCTGGTGTACGACCGGACGGTGAACACGGTGTCGCTCGCCTCCGATAATCCGGCCAATGGAGCCACGCCCGTGGTGGCGGGATCGAACTCCATCGCGACGAACTCGCAGTGCACTCTGCGCGCGTTGAACACAACGCTGGTGATCGGGACCAGCACTATCGTGGTGACCATGGATTTGAGCTTCAACGCCGCCTGGTTCGGCGCCAAGAACGTGTATTTGCTGGCATCGGAAGGCACGGTTAATTCGGGCTGGGTCACGGTGGGGAGCTGGACCGTGACGGGCGGCGCCGCAACGGCGGATTCCGTGTCGCCGGCATCGGGTTCGGGCACGTTGCCGAGCTTCACGTTCACGGTGAGCGACTCGGCAATCGAGAGCAACATCAGCGGCATCTCGGCGCTGTTCACGGCGGGCGCGCCCTCGGCAACGACGAACGCCTGCTATCTGGTCTACAACCGCGGGGCCGCTACCATCGGGTTGTATAACGACGCGGCTACAGTCCTGACCAGCAAGCCCATCGGCTCCTCGACAACTCTGCAGAATACGCAATGCGCGGTGGGCTACTCAGTGGTGACGTCGGGGGGGACTTCGGTGTCGTTGACTGTCAACCTGGTGTTCCTCACATTTAGCGGCGCCAAAACCGTTTATTTGCAAGGTCATGAAACCAATTCGAGTTCCGGATGGGTGCAGCGGGGGGCATGGACGGTGCCATGACGGCGCCGCGGCTCTGGCACAGTGCCATGATGGAGGCATGTCCGTCTACGAAGATCGCAAGGACGCTCTGGAAGAATTCGAGTTCCGCATGGGTTTGGAGCGCGGCCGGCTGGCGGTCACGCTGGACCTGCTGACGGACGCCTTGGTTCTCGTCGGCCAGCACGGCGTCTATTGCCAGAGCGCGCGCCAGCCCGGCAAGCCGGCGATGGACATTCAGATGATCAGCCAATGCCTGACCGGCGCCAAAGAACTGGTCACCAGCGTCATGACGGAACTGCAAACCAAGAAATCAAAGTCCCTGTAGGAAAGGATTCCGTTCCTTCTCGCGGCCGATGGTGGTATTGGGCCCATGTCCGGGAACTACAATCGTTTCCTCGGGCAGCGGCAGCAGCTTGTCTTCAATCGACCGCAAAATCTGGCGCGAGTCGCCGCCAGGCAGATCGGTGCGCCCGATGCTGTCGCGAAACAGCGTATCGCCCGCGATCAACTTATTCTCCGAGGGAATCCAGATCGAAGTGCTGCCTTGCGTGTGCCCTGGCGTGTGCAGGATGTGAAACTCCGCCGGGCCGAGCTTAAGTACGTCGCTGTCGCGCACCGCGGTATCGATTTCGGTCCGCGCGGGCGTTTCGATGCCCAGCCACCCGGCCTGCATTTCCATATGCTCGTAAAGCTCCTGGTCCTTGGCGTTCATCAGAACCGGCGCGCCGGTGAGCGCCTTGAGCTTGGCCGCGCCTCCAATGTGGTCGATGTGCGCATGTGTGATCACGATCGCGGTGACGCGC
This sequence comes from Candidatus Sulfopaludibacter sp. SbA3, assembly GCA_945861625.1. GTDB lineage: Bacteria > Acidobacteriota > Terriglobia > Bryobacterales > Bryobacteraceae > Palsa-187. The sequence goes on along the minus strand of CAMAVI010000022.1, from coordinate 21,794 downwards.
AGCGCGTGCTTTTCGAGAATCGCCACAATCTCAGCGATGTCGTCGCCGGGATCGACGACAATGGCTTCCCTCGATTGCTCATCGCCGAAGATCGAACAATTGCATTGCAGGAGACCGACAGGAAGGATTTCATGAATCAAGAGGTTTGCCTTGGCGTCATTATACAGTAGGGGTATGAATCCATCCGGCAGTAGAGGCTATTGGGGATTGCGCGACAATGCCGCGTGGATCGACCTTTCCGCGCGCGGCAAGATCCGCATGACGGGCGAGGACCGCGTGCGCCTGCTGCACGCCATGACCACGCAGAATATTCAGCAGATGGCGGCAGGCGCGGGAGGCTATACGTTCTTCCTGAACGCGCAGGGACGCATCCTGGGCGACGCCAACGTGTTCTGCTTTGAGGATTCCCTGCTGCTTGATGGCGAGCCCGAAACCCGGCAGAAGCTCTACGAACATATCGACCGCTATATCATTGCGGACGACGTAACGGTGGAGGACGCAACGGAGCGTATCGCCACGATCGCCATCGAAGGACCAACCGCCGCCGCCGTGATGCGAGCGCTGGCAGCGCCGCTGCCCGAATCCGATTATGCGACTGTGTCATGGGGCGCGCGGACCGTGGCCCGTGTCAGTTCCACGGGCGCGGGCGGATACTTTGTGTTCCTGCCCACGGAGGAAAAAGCCGGTCTTACGGCCGCTCTTCTCGCCGCCGGAACTCCCGAAGCTACTCCGGATGACGCCCGCGCCGTGCGCATCGAAAATGGCCTGCCCCGCTACGGCGAGGAGATTACGGAGCGCTATCTGGTGCAGGAGACCGGGCAACTGCGGGCCGTCCATTTCGCCAAGGGCTGCTACATAGGCCAGGAAATTGTCGAGCGCGTGCGCAGTCAGGCGCAGATTCACCGGGCGCTGCATCGCTTGGAAATCGAGGGGAACGCGCCTCCTGACGCCGGAGTGAAATTGACCAAAGGAGATGCGCCGGCCGGTGACATCGCCAGTGCCGTGTATTCACCCGCTGCGGGAAAAGTGGTTGCGCTGGCCTATGTGCGCATTCCTTTTGCCGAGCCGGGAACCGAGCTGCAAGCGGGCGCGGCGCAAGCACGCGTCGTTACTTAACCCGCCCCGGAACGCGCCTCTTAGTTCACCGGAAACACGAACGTTTCCCCCGCCGCGTTCACAATCAGCCGGCCCGTGCCCAGAGGCTTTCCGCGATTCGGATAAAACACCGCGCCGTCCGTCGACTCGCCGGGCGCGAGCTTCGTCGTAACCAGGGCGATGGCCGAAGCCGCTGCCGCGGCTTTCAACTTGTTCGACCCGAACTCCGCAAAGGCATTCTGGCGGCGCGCTTCATAACCGTTGGTGGAATGAATCTGCGCGTTGTTATAGAGGCTGGCTTCGTAGGCCGCTACAAGTTTGATGACGTCCCCCCGCGAAGCTTTGTCGATCAGCGTCTTTACCACAGTGCGGGCCGGCAGGGCCTGCACGGCGCCTCCGTCGGACTTTTCAAACGTGCAATCCTCGGGGCGGACCGTCCAGGAGATGGGCGCGCCGTTGGAAACGGCCATCTGCAAAATGGCGTAGTCGCGAATTTGAGTGGGAAGCACGGAAAACATCACGGTAATGCCGTTGCGCGTCATCGCCTTATACTTGAGGCCGCCGGAGTCAAAGTCGATGATCTGCTGCGCTTGCGCGGCCAGCGCCCCCGCCGCGATCAGCATGCAAATACGCCACAGTTTCACGTTCCCATAATATGACGGAAACGACGGAGTGGAATATGCTGAACGGAATTTATGGGTTTACGGCTGTTCGGAAGCAGATGCGATGGAGCCGCCCAAACCCGCGTACGTCTCTTTCACGGTCACCACTTTGTCCTTGAGGAAGATCACGAACGTGACGCGCCCCGGGGGTTCCCCGTAGATCCAATCCTCGTATTCGGCGCCCTCCTTGGTTTCCCGGCTCTTGCGCACGGGGCGGCCGACGGCCAGCATCACCTGGTCCCGATTCATGCCCACGGCGGCCTTCTTGGCCTTGATCGCTTGCTTGATGGGTTCCGGGAGCGTCTCGAAATAATTCTCATTGGCGCTCTCTTTTTCGAAATCGAGGATGGGCAGCAGCAGCTTCTTGATGTCCGCTGAAGAAACCTGGCCAATGGGGCCGCCGAAGGTTAGGGCAACCACGGTTCCTCCAGGAGCATTGGTGCCGCCTTGACTGATGGGGCTGGTCGCGTTGCCCATACCCACTTGAATATGGTCATACCATTTGCGCCCGCTGCCGCCCCCGCCATTGAGTTCCAGGACGATGCGGTCTTTGTCGATATCGACGTGGGTCACCTGGATGATATCGCCGACGCGGCCGGCCGGCCCGCGCTCCTTGGCGGCTTCGGCCCATTTGGCCTTGTCCCAGGCCCCCTCGGTGGAGAATTCCAGTATCTTCTTGGAACGCGGCAGGAGGACTTTGACCTTTGCGTACTCCGCCATAAGGCCGCGTATGATTTCAATCTTCTGATCGTCGGTGAGTTTCTTGGTGTCGGCGCGCAGCGAGGCCGCTGCCATCACCACTGCCATCAGGAGAGCGGAAAACCGTGCCATCACTCACCTCGCCTACCTAATCACGCGCCGGAACCACACGATACAACAAAACAAACAGCGCGGCCACGGCCAGCGTCGTAAACAGGCCGCCTTCCAGCCCATACGCGCCGCCGCCCCACGCGTCGCCTATATTCCAGCGCAGTGTGTATCCGGTCATCCCCATTGTAAACCCGCTCAGATTGACCCCCAGGAAAGGCATGGCCGCGTTCCAGCCAAAATGCAGGCCGATCGGCAACCACAGCGCCTGCGTGCGGAGATAAGAGCATCCCAAAAGCACTCCCCAGGCGATCGTATTGAAGATCGCCAGCCCGGTGACGCCTTGGTTACCGTTGTGAGCCAGTCCGAAGAGGACCCCCACCGGCAGCACCGTGGCAAACGCGCCCAGATTCCGGGCCAGCGACTGAAATCCGTAGCCGTGAAACAACAGTTCTTCGCCCACGGCTCCGAACATCAGCACGACCAGCAAGAAAGGGATGTTGGCCCACAGGCGTTCGGCGCCGGGGACGACTTCGAAAGTTGCCATGCGAAGGGCCAGCGCGATGCCAACAATCAATGCCGCTCCACCCGCGCCCCCCACCAGGCCGTAGACCAGTTCGCGGCCGGAGGAACCCGCCAGCCAGCCCATCCCGCAATCGGCCGCCTTCCCGTTCTCCCAGCCGCGCACGACAACCAGGTTGGCCACGGCAGCGGTCATGAACGTGGAGAGCGCCGAAACCATCAGCAAGTTTCCCAGCGGATCGAGGAGCAGCGGGAAAACTAGCCGCCCTGTCAGAGCCAGCGCGACAAACACGCTCACGCGCACCAGAAAACGCAGTTGGTCCGGATTGAACTTCGCGAGGGCGTCTTTCAACGCGGGTGTACCTCGCGGTGGAGAAGAGAAGTGAGTATTCCCACGATCACAGCGCACAGGCCGGCGCCCAGCAGTCCCACTTCCGGAAGGCGTGAGGAGTGGAGCCAAAATTCCAGCAGCAAGAAGAGCAACACGGCGCGCGTACCCAACCGTGCCGTCCGGCTGGAAAAGCGCAGCGTCATCCAGCCCGCAAAAAGAGCCATGGTGAACGTAGCCGCGATTCCCAGGAATCCGGATTCTCCCAGAATGTCCAGTTCCGGCAGGCGTACCCGGCCTCGCCGGCTAATATTGATGGTGACCACCCCCAGCAGGAACATGAGGAGCGCCAGTCCTTCTCCATAGCCCGCCGCAAGAGCGATGCGGCGCAGGGCGTCCTTCATCGACTGCGGCCGGCTCCTATCGAAGGCGTCCACGGCGGCGGGAGCGGAAAAGATAAGGCCCATGCAGGCGTAGGCGGAGACCATCACAGGGTCCAAAAAGGAGATTCCGCGGCGATGGGGTAACAGGACACCGAAAACCATCACCAACGCAGCGTGAAGGAAGATGATGGGCAGAGAGGACACTGTCACCACATAATACCAATGACATCAGAGGTATAGCCTAGCTTGAGTGAGCTATTTAATACTTCTTCTCCGCGCGGCTAAGTATAGTTTACCTAGGGTCCCCCTTCTAAACAATTCGGGGTTGCGCGACGATAAAAGAGCAGGATGAAAAAATAGTGTCAATCATGGATAGACGGGTTCAACCCCGATTGCTTTGCGCGGACCTCGTTGACGTGCAATGGAAAGACCAGGCCGGCCGTACCCGCCGCAGTGTCGCCAACCTGGAAGACATCTCCCTGTCGGGAGCATGCCTGCAAGTCGACCAGCCCGTTGCTCTAGGCACGAAGTATAAGATTAACTACCCAAAAGGTATCCTCACCGGCAAGGTGAAATATTGCGTGTTCCGGGAGATCGGCTACTTCCTCGGCGTCGAGTTTGAGCCGGGCACACGCTGGTCCAAGGACGATTTCCAGCCCCAACATCTGTTGGATCCCCGCAAGCTCGCCAACAAAGCCGCCCATAACAAGGAACGCGCGCCTGAGTCCGCCGCTTGATCACTTACTGGCGGCCACCTGTGTGACCGCGGTCCATGTGAACTGCAGGAAACTGTATAGCGACGCTTCGGACATCCGTTCCACATCGCTATGCCATCCGAAATTGGTCCTGTCTTCGTCGGAAACCGGAGGGTCGATCCCGTAAGACTGAATCCCCTTCGCCCGTAATTGCGCCATATCCGTGGCCGCCGTGAGCATGGTCGGCATCACAGCCGCACCCGGATACAGTTGCCGTGCCGTCTGTTCGAGCGCCCTGTACATCTCCGTATCCGTGCGGGAAGGCGCGGCGGGGCCGCGATTGCCTGTGTCAATCGGCTCCACTCGTATGGCGGGATCACCAATCACACGCGTCATATCCGTATTGAAGCCGGTCATGTCTTCATCCGGCAGAGCCCGGATATCCACGATGGCCTCCCCCTGCGAAGGGATGACATTTTGCTGGAAACCGCCGTTGATGATGGTCGGGACGACCGAGGTTCGCAGCATGGAATAGTGCTCGGGCTCATTGAGCGCCAGATATTGCTGGATAGCGGCCGTCTTCTGGGGATTCATCAGGCCGTTGTAGCGCTCGGCCTTTTCAGGAGGGCTGACCGCGGCAAGTTTTTCGAAATACGTCCGCGTCGTGTCATTCAGCCGCATGGGCGTCTGCCATGTGCCGAGCTTTCCCACCGCCATCGCTAAATGCACCAAGGCGTTATCCACGCGGGGAATCGACCCATGCCCGGAGGTTCCGTTGACCACCAGGCGCACGCGGCGCGGAACTTTTTCCGCGGTGGCGATGGTCATGGCGGTGACCTTGCCGTTCTCCAGACGAGTACGGCCGCCTTCGGTGATCGCAAATTCGGCGGCGATTTCGTCAAAATGCTGTTCAACCATGAAATCGATGCCGGCGGTGGTCTTGGCTTCCTCAGCGGCTTCGGCCAGAAAGATCACATCGCGGTCAAGTTTCACGCCACTACGCTTGAGCAGCAGCATGGTCATCAGCATGGTCGCAAGCTTGTCTTTGTCATCCGCGGTACCGCGGCCCCACACGTAGCCGTCTTTCAGCACCGCTCCGAACGGATCAACCGGCCATTTCTCCCGCTGTACACCGACGACGTCGGTATGTGCCATCAGCAACAAGGGCCGCTTGGAGCCGTTGCCCTTGATCCGCGCCACCAGATTCCCGCGATTGGCCTCCAGCGTGAATGTCTTGGTGGGGATGCCCTCGGCTTCCAGAATCTTTTTGAGATACTCCACGGCTCTGGTCTCGTTGCCGGGGGGATTGGATGTATCAATCTGGATGAGAGCGCGGTAATGACGCAGAGCTTCGGCCTTCTGCTTTTCCCAGTCGATCGTGGGAGCCTGCGCGGAGGCCGCGCCCGCGAATACCGCGAGTGCAATCAGCAGTCTCATTTCTTCACCGCCATTTCAGCCGTCACGTTCCAAGTGAACTCCACAAACTTGTACAACGAAGACTCCGGCAGCCTCTCGACATCGCTGTGCGCGCCGTAGTTGGTGCGGTCTTCCGCCGTCATGGCGGGACCGATTCCGTAACTCTGAATGCCCTTGGCCCGCAACTGCGCCATGTCCGTCGAGCCCGTAGACATGGTCGGCAACACGACAGAGCCGGGGTACATTCGCTTACTCATTTGCTCCAGCACGCGGTACATTTCCGTATCCAGCCGCGATGGCGGCCCCACGGGACGCGAGTTGCCCGTGGCTTCGATGCGAACCCTGGCATCGCCGATTACCTTCTTCATCTCCGCGAAGAACTGGTTGGGATCTTCGTCCGGGATCGCGCGGATGTCGAGGGTTGCCTCCGCCTCCGAAGGGATGACGTTCATGCGGAAGCCGGCTTTGAGGATGGTAGGCACTACCGAGGTCCGCAACATCGAGTAATGCGCGGGCTCGTTTTCCGCCAGGTATTCCTGGATGGCTGCTGTACGCTGCGGGTCGAGCAATCCCGTATAGCGCGCGGCTTTTTCGGGCGGGCTGATACTGGCGAGCTTTTCGAAATAGGTCCGCGTGGTGTCGTTCAGGCGCATGGGAGTCTCCCACGTGCCCACTTTCTGCACGGCCGCCGAGAGATGCACCAAGGCGTTATCCCTGCGCGGGACCGAGCCGTGCCCGGAAGTTCCGTTGACCACCAGGCGCACGCGGCGCGGCGTTTTCTCCGTGGTTTGAATATTCATGGAGCGCACCTGGCCGTTCTCCAGCGTTGCCCCGCCGCCTTCCGTCAGTGCGAACTCGGCGTTGATCTCTTCGAAGTGCTCGTCGATCATGAAATTGACGCCGATGCCAGCGGGATCGGCTTCCTCGCCCGGCTCGGCGTAGAAGATCACGTCGCGGTCGAGCGGCGCGCCGTTGCGCTTCAGCAGCAGAAACACCATCAGATTTGCCGCCAGTTTGTCTTTGTCATCCACCGTGCCGCGGCCCCAAACGTAGCCGTCTTTGATGACCGCGCCGAACGGGTCGACGGGCCATTTCTCGCGCTGTACGCCGACCACATCGGTGTGCGCCATCAGCAGAATGGGCCGCTTGCTGCCATTGCCCTTGAGCCGCGCGACAATGTTGGCGCGCGTGAGGTCTTTGGCGAAGACCTTGGACGGGATCCCCTCGGCATCGAGAACCTTCTTCAGGTACTCAACAACTTTCGTTTCATTCCCCGGAGGCGAGCTGGTGTCGATCCGCACGAGCGCGCGGTAATGCCGGAGGGTCTCGGCATTTTGCTTGGCCCAATCGACCGCCGGGATCTGGGCGGCAAGTCCGCACGCCAATACAACCAAGAGACTGATGATTTTCACTTCTTAACGGCGACCTCCGCGACGGCATCCCAGGTAAACTCGACGAACTTGTACAACGAAGTTTCGGGCAGCCGCTCCACGTCGCTGTGGGGGCCGTAGTTGGTTTGGTCGTCCAGCGTTAACGCCGGGCCGATGCCGTAGGACTGAACGCCCATGGCGCGCAGCAGAGCCATGTCAGTGGCGGCTGTCATCATGCCGGGGAGAACCACGGCGCCGGGATACACGCGTTTACCGGCCTGCTCCAACGCGCGATACATATCCGTATCCAGCCGCGATGGGGGAGCATCTGGCCGCGTGAGAGGTAGAGGGACGACATTTACGTCCGAGTCTCCGATCACGCGCGTCAGCTCCGCGAAGAACGCCGGCACGTCTTCGTCGGGAAGCGAACGGATATCCACCGTCGCCTCGGCCATCGAGGGAATCACGTTGGGTCCGACGCCCGCTTGCAGCATGGTGGGCACGACGGAGGTGTGCAACATCGAATAATGTACCGGCTCATTCTTCGCCAGATAGCGTTGGATTTCCGCCGAGCGCTGGGGATCGAGCAGTCCGTTGTAGCGCGCGGCCTTCTCCGGCGGGCTGACGCCGGCAAGTTTTTCGAAATACGTCCGCGTGGTGTCATTTAGGCGCATGGGTGTTTCCCAGGTACCAACCTTGCTGACCGCCGCGCCAAGGTGAACCAGAGCGTTATCCAGACGGGGGACCGATCCATGCCCCGACGTTCCGTTGGCCACCAGACGGATACGGCGCGGAACCTTTTCCGTTGTCGTAATCTGCACCATGGTCACCCGGCCGTTCTCGATGGTCGCGCCAGGGATGCCCTCGGTAATCGCAAACTCGGCGTCGATCGCATCGAAGTGCTGCTCCACCATGAAGCGGATGCCCACGCCCGTGGTGTCGGCTTCCTCGCCCGACTCGGCCAGAAAGATGACGTCGCGATCAAGCGGCACGCCGGAGCGCTTCAGCAGCAGGAAGCTCATGAGCACGGCCACCAGCTTGTCTTTGTCGTCAGTGGTGCCGCGGCCCCAGATGTAGCCGTCCTTCATCACCGCGCCAAAGGGATCCACGGGCCACTTCTCGCGCTGCACCCGGACTACATCGGTATGAGCCAAGATCAATATTGGCCGTTTGCTGCCGTTGCCTTTCAAGCGCGCGACCAGGTTGGGCCGGTTGGCGTCGAGCGCGAAAGTCTGCGCGGGGATCCCCTCGGCTTCGATGACTTTCTTGAGGTACTCCACAGCTTTGATTTCATTGCCCGGCGGATTGCTGGTGTCGATCTGAATCAGCGCGCGGAAGTGCCGCAAGATTTCGGCCTGTTGCTTGGTCCAATCGACGGCCGGTGTCTGGGACCATGCCGGAGAGCAACACAACAGAGCTAAGACCAGTGTTTTGAATCGGCGAATCATGGGCGGCGTTCCTATTTCATAACATATACTGGGATTGGTTTTATGACTTCGGCAGTAGACCAGCTTCCGGACCGTCCACTGCAGGCAAGGGTGCGCCAAATTCCATGGCTGCCCTTGGTCTGGTTCGCAGTCCTTCTCACGGCGGCATTCTTTCCGATTCTGCGGCATTTGGTCGAACAGTGGAACGTCGATGAAGACGTGGGTCACGGCTATTTTGTGCCGTTGGTAGCTGGATTTATTGCATGGCAGCGGCGCGATCAACTGCTGGCGATGGAGAGCAAGCCGGCGTGGTGGGGCCTGGGCGTGATGGCATGGGCGGCATTGCAGGGATGGATCGGAGCACTCGGCGCTGAGTTGTTCCTGCAGCGCACCGCGTTTCTGATCGCCCTGGTCGGATTGCTGCTGGTAGCGGGGGGAGCGCAATTGGTGCGGGCGCTGGCGTTTCCACTACTGTTGCTGCCTTTTATGATTCCCCTGCCCGCGGTTCTGTACAACCAGATCACATTCCCGCTCCAATTATTCGCTAGCCAGGTGGCGGAAGCTTGCCTGGGGCTGATCGGCGTTCCGGTGTTGCGGGACGGAAATGTGCTCGAACTGGCCAGTCAGAAATTGAGCGTCGTCGAGGCCTGCAGCGGCATCCGTAGCCTGCTTTCATTGTCGTTTCTGTCGCTGGTGTATGCCTATTTTTTCGATCAAAAAGTATGGATGCGCTGGGTGCTTCTGATCGCGACAATTCCGGTGGCGATCATCGCGAACTCCGGCCGCGTCACCGTTACAGGTATTCTCAGTGAGATCAATACCGAATGGGCGCAGGGATTTTTCCACAGCCTGGAGGGATGGATTATCTTCGCCATTGCCCTCGTGCTCTTGGGAAGCCTGCACGTCTCGATCAACCGGTTCGCCGGCAGAAACACGGAGGAGCCGCCGATTGCTTAGCTTTCTGAATTCCCGCGCCGTGCTTGCCGCCAGCAGCTTGATCTTGCTGCAGGGCGCGCTGATGTATTCCGCCATCCGGCCCGAGTCCGTTCCGTCGTCCCGGCCTCTATCTCAACTGCCGGCAATGCTCGGCTCGTGGAAACTGGTGCAAGAAGGCCTGGTGAATGCGGAAACGCGAGACGTCCTGAAGGCCGACGACCTATTGAACCGCATCTATGCCGACGGGACCAACGGCGCCAGCTTGTTCATTGCGGCGTTTCGCTCGCAACGCAACGGGAAGGTGCCGCATTCGCCGAAAAACTGCCTCCCGGGAAACGGCTGGACACCGATGAAATCCGAGGAAATCGCCTTGGATGTGGGCGGTCCGGCGCCAATCCAGGTGAACCGCTATGTGGTGGCGCACGGAGACGAGCGCAGTCTGGTGTTGTACTGGTATCAGTCGCGGGATCGCGTCGTGGCCAACGAATACGCGGCGAAGTTCTGGGTGGTGGTGGACGCCATGCGTCTCAATCGTACCGATACCGCCCTTGTCCGTGTGATCGTCCCTCTTACAAACCGGGATGAAGAGGCCGCCGACCGGGCTGCCACCGATTTTGTGCGGTCTTTTTACGGGACACTGCGAGCATACCTGCCAGCCTAAAATGTTATGTACTTCCAACAGTTCTACTTGACCTGCCTGGCGCACGCCTCCTACATGCTGGGATCGGAGGGCGTGGCCTGTGTCGTGGACCCCCAGCGCGACGTGGATTTGTACTTGAAAGAGGCGGAAGCGCGCGGACTCAAGATCGGGCACATCATTGAAACCCACCTGCATGCCGATTTCGTGAGCGGACACGTGGAGCTGGCCGCCCGCACCGGCGCGAAGATTTATCTGGGCGCGGAGACTCCTTCGCCCATTCCACACATAGCGGTGCATGATGGCGACGAGATTCAATTTGGCCGCGTGAAACTGCGCTTCCTGGAAACCCCGGGCCACACAGTGGAGAGCATCTCAGTGGTGGTGACTGATCTGGACCGCGGCGACAAACCCTGGGCCGTGCTCACCGGCGACACCCTTTTTATCGGTGACGTGGGACGGCCGGATTTATCGGGCGACAAGACGCCCCAAGAGCTTGCGGCCATGCTATATGACAGCCTGCACCAAAAGCTGCTGCCGCTCGGAGACGACGTGGAAGTCTACCCGGCACATGGAGCTGGCTCGCTGTGCGGCAAGCAGATGCGCGCGGAAAAACAATCGACCATCGGCAAGGAGAAGGAACTGAACTACGCGGTGCGCGCGACAAGCAAGGAAGAATTTGTCCGCCTGCTCACGGCTGAGCTTCCCGAACGGCCCAGCTACTTTGCCCAGGACGCGGAACTCAATCGCATCGGGGCGATCCCACTCGACTTCCTTCTGCCGATGGAGGCGCTTACGCCGGATCAGGTGCTGGCGCGGCAACGTGAGGGCGCGGTGGTGCTGGATACGCGGCCGGCGATGCAGTTTGGCTCGGGGCACATCCCCGGAGCCATCAACATTCCACTGGGCGGTCAGTTTGCAGGCTCGGCGGGCACGCTGGTGAAGTTGGATAGCGACATCATCATCGTCGCCGAAGAGCAGGCCGCCGTCGAAGAGTCGCGCATGCGTTTAGCCCGCGTCGGCTTCGAGAGCGTCGGCGGGTACCTGGAGGGCGGCATGCAGCGCTGGGCCGAGGAAAATCGTCCGGCCGCGCAGATTATGCAAATCTCGGCGGGAGAGCTGCGCCGCGAAATGGCCGAGGCGCCTGGCTCCATCCAAATCGTGGACGTGCGCCGGAAACCGGAATGGGATGAGGGTCACATTCCAGTTGCGTTGCACAAGCCTCTCGATAAGGTCGCCGGCATGGTGAGCGATCTGGACCGCTCCAAGCCCATCGTCGTGCACTGCAAGGGCGGCTATCGCAGTGCCATCGCGTGCAGCCTCATCCAACGCGCCGGCTTTGAGAATGTGACGAATCTCATCGGCGGCATGGATGCCTGGCAGAGCCTGGGTTCTCCAGTGGAAACGGCCAACGTAGTAACTACCAATCAGGCTGGAAAGTCCTAGGACTCACCGGCCCCTTCGGTACCATTACCCGAGTATCGCCCGTACCTTGTGAGTCTCCGGCTTAGCCGCCAGACTAGTTGCAAGGACTTCTGTCTTCAATGGAGCGCATGGACCTGGATCAGTGGAGCGCAAGGGATGTCGCACGCCTGCTCGCGCTGGTTGAAAATGAACGGCGCTACTACCAGGACCTGGTCGCTGACCTGCCCGTGGCGCTGGCTATTCTCGCCGCGGACCGCTCCGTGGTTTGCACCAACCGGGCCTTCCGCCAGCTCCTGGGAGCACGCACGGAAGACTTGCGCGGAAAGACCGTCGAACAGGTCTTGCCGTCCGATGTTCTCATCGAGAAAATCCGCGACCTCACGGTAAATGGTGTCATGCAGGCGGCGTTTCTGCTTCCCTTCCGTGAGAAAACCCTGCGTGTCTCCGTTCTTGCCTTGCGGCATGGAGCCGAAGAGTCCGAAGTACTGGTGGTGGCGACCGACGTTACGGACGTCCGTTCGGGACGCGTCGCGGCCGCCGGCGCCTTGCCTGCACCCGCCGCGCAGCGCAAACAACCGGACCAGCAGCGGATTACCGCCGAGCGGAATGCGGCGTTGCGAGGACTCTGCGGGCGCCTGGCGCACGACCTGAATAATCCCTTGATGATTATCACGGGATACGCCGAGGAACTGCTGGGCGGACTCGAGGCTGGCGATCCCCGGCGCGCCGACGCGGAACAGATTTTGGCCGCGACTCAGCGCGTGAGCGACATCACGGAACAGTTGTTGCAATTCACGCGGAGGCACGCAAACCCTCCGCAACCGGTGGAGCTCTCTGCTTTGCTCCCTGGGTTGCAGGAGAAGATCGCGCGTGCCGCGGGGAAAGGCGTGACCTTGACGCTGGCGCCTCCGGCACCAGTATGGGCCATGTGCGATTCGGGACAGTTGGAGGAGATCCTGCTGGCCCTGGCGTTCTCTCCGCGCGAAGGGGCGCAGGGACGAACCCGCTTGCGCGTCGCCTGTGAAACCACTCATATCGTGGAACAGGCAGACGAGGGCGGCCCTTTGCCCCCGGGCGCTTACGCGCGGGTTGTCATGCAAGATAACGGCCAGGGCGTGGATGCGGACAAACGGCGCGCGATGTTCGAAGCGGTGGTGATGAAAGACGCGCAGGGCAAAGTTACGGATCAAACCGCGGCCGCGGGAATCGCCCGCGCTTACGCGATTGCCAGGGAGTGGGGCGGCGACATTGCGTTTGAGAGTGAGCCATCCCAGGGTTCGGCTTTCCATATCTATCTACCCGCCGCGAAGGCGCCATCGGCATCCTCTCCACCGCGCGCCACGCGAAGCGCGGGGCGTAGCGCCACGGCGCAGCGCGAAACCATTCTCGTCGTCGACGACGAACCGGGGATCCGCGGCCTGGTAGTGAAGATTCTACGCCGCGAACGGTACCAGGTATTGGAAGCGGGCAGCGCGGCGGAGGCCGTGACGGTGGCGGTCAGTCACGGGGCGCCGGTCCAATTGCTGGTCACCGATGTAATGATGCCGGGCGGCAGTGGACGCGAGTTGGCGGAACAGTTCCGCGAATCCATGCCCGATCTTAAGGTGCTCTACATGTCCGGATTTACGGGCGATGAGTTCGCGCGCACCAGTGAGTTGCCACGGGGCTCCGGCTTTCTGCAAAAACCATTCACGCTGGACGCCCTGGTCGGCCTGGTGCGGGAACTGCTCGACAGCTAGTTCGTTACTGAATCGAAGGCGGCGTTTTCGGCTCCAGCGTGATTTCCCCGAACGTCGACTCATACTGCGAAATATTCTGATTGAGCACGTTGGCCAAGGCCTTGGCCTGCTGCGGGCTCAAGTAAATACCCTGAAAGTTATGAATATTGACGGCGTCAGGGGCGGACTGGTTGAGCGTGCCGAAGAGCAGGAAGAAATCCCACAGATTCACGCGAACCTGCACGCTGTTGGCGTAATGCTCGCGGTAGTCAGCGGTGTTCACGAGCTGAATCTTGGTCTGTGGCGGCTGCGGAGTCATATGCGTTCAGGATAGCGGAGTTGCGCCGGAGGTATCCGGCACGCCGGCCTCCCCGCCCACGACACCCAACAGAAACGCGTAATTGAAGGCGATTTCCTTCAGGTATTCGTAACGGCCAGAGGCCCCAAAATGGCCTGCGTCAAGGTTGGTCTTGAGCAGGAGGAGTTGTTCGCCTTTTTTCATCGCACGCAGCTTGGCCGTCCATTTGGCGGGCTCCCAATACGACACGCGCGGATCATTGAGGCCTGCCGTGATGAGAATCGCCGGATATTCCTGCGCGGTGACGTTCTCGTAAGGCGCGTACGATTTCATGTAGTGGTAAAACTCCGGCTCCCGCGGATCGCCGAACTCTTCATATTCACCCACGGTCAAGGGAAGGGACGCGTCGAGCGCGGTATTGAGCGAATCGACAAACGGCACCCGCGTAACGACAGCCGCGAACAGATCGGAGCGCATGTTGATGACCGCGCCCATCAGCAATCCGCCCGCGCTGCCCCCGGTGATGGCCAATCGGCCCGGCGAAGTGTAATCAAGCGCGATGAGCCGCTCGGCGGCCGCGATGAAATCCGTGAAGGTGTGCTTCTTCTTGAGCAGGCGGCCGTCTTCGTGCCACGGCTTGCCCATGTCCATGCCTCCGCGAATGTGCGCGATAGCGTAGACAAACCCGCGGTCCAGCAAGCTGAGCAGGTTGGAGCTGAACGCCGGATCGCTGCTGAGCCCATACGACCCGTATCCGTACAGCAACATGGGTGCCCGGCCCTCGCGGAGGAAGCCTTTCTTGTAGACCACCGAGACCGGCACCTCGACGCCATCCGGAGCGATGGCGAAGATGCGCTCGGATTGATAGAGTGAAGCGTCATACCCTCCCAGAACTTCCTTCTGTTTTCTCAATTCGCGCGTGCGCGATTCCATGTTGTAGTCGTACACTGACTCGGGCGTGACCAGCGACGTGTAGTGGAAACGTAGCACCTTCGTATTGAACTCGGCATTGGGGCCGAGCCCGGCCGTGTAGGCAGGTTCCGGAAAATCGATCTGGTGCGCGCCGCCCGTGAGAAAATCCCGAATGTGGATCTGGGCCAGGCCGTTTTGCCGCTCTTCCGTCACCAGGTAATCGTGAAACGCCGCGAGGTTTTCCACGGTGATGCCATCGCGAGCCGGAATGATCTCCTTCCAGTTGGATTTGGATGAATCGGCGACCGGAGCTTCCACCACGCGAAATCCTTTCGCGGCATCATTGGTGCGGATAAAAAAAGACTCCCCGCGATGGGTTACATCGTATTCCGTTCCAAAGACGCGCGGCAACACCACGCGGAACTCGCCGAGAGGGTCGCTCTTGCTCAGGTAGCGGACCTCCGAGGTCAGCGAACTGTTGACGTGAATCAAGGCGAAGGCGCGGCTGCGAGTGCTGGATAACTCCACGGTGAAACGCTCATCCGGCTCGTGATAAACCAACGGATTTTCCGCAACGCCGAGCGTGTGGCGGAAAACCTTGTACGGCCGCAACGCTTCGTCGAGCACTGTGTAGAAGAACGTCGCATTATCGCTGGCCCATTCGAGCGAATAGTACGTGTTCGGAATCTCATCGGTCAGATGCTCGCCGGTGTCCAGGTTCTTGACCCGGATGGTGTACATCTCATTGCCTTCGAAATCCACCGAGTAGGCCAGAAGACGGTGATTGGGGCTCGTCAGGAAATTGCCGATGCGGAAGTAAGAGCGCCCTTCGGCGAGATGGTTGCCGTCCAGCAGCACCTGTTCCGGGGAATCCAGCGAGCCCTGCTTGCGGCAATGAATGGGGTACGGCTTGCCTTCTTCCGTGCGCGTGTAATAAAAGTATTCGTCGCGCTTGACCGGGGCGCCGACGTCCGTCTGCTTGATGCGGCCAAGCATCTCTTCATAGAGCCTGGCTTGCAGCGGAACAGCCGGCTTCACGATCTCTTCGGCGTAGGCATTCTCCGCCCGCAGGTAGGCGAGTGTATCCGGATGATTCCGGTCGCGCAGCCAGAAATAGTTGTCGACGCGCGTATCGCCGTGAATGGTGGTTACGTGCGGGACGATTTTCGCGGATGGAGGAGACGGATTCGTACTCACTGTTCTAAGTACGTATACCCGTTCAGACCGTCTTCATAAAAGCGTAACAGCAGGCCGGATTCCTCGTAACCAATGCGCCCCTCGCGCACCGCCGACTCCACGTCGCGACGGAACTGCTCGGCAAGAGTGGTGGCCTTGAACTGGACGTAATCCAGCACTTCCCGCACCGTATCGCCACGAATGAGAGCGTCGATGACCACGGCGCCGTTGCCGTCAAGCGTAACGTGCACGGCGTTGGTGTCGCCAAACAAGTTGTGCAGGTCGCCCAGAATCTCCTGATACGCGCCGACGAGGAAGGTGGCTAGAATATACGGCTCGCCATTGAAGGTGTGCAGCGGCAGTGTCTTCTTCACGTCGCGCCGGTCAATGAACTGATCCACTTTGCCGTCGGAATCGCAGGAAATGTCACCCAGAATGCCATGGTGCGAAGGCTCTTCATTCAGGCGGTGGATTGGCATGATGGGAAACAACTGCTTCACCGCCCAGCTATCGGGCATGCTTTGAAACAGGGAGAAGTTGCAGAAATACGTATCTGAAAGCAGGGAATTCAGGCCTTCCAGCTCTTCCGGTGACTCACCCAGATCCTTGGCCATCTTCTGAATGCGCCGGCAGATGACCCAATACGTGCTCTCCGCCCAGCTACGCTGCTGTAGGGGCAGATAACCCAGACTGAATAAGTTCAAGGCTGAATCCAGCGCCTGCTGCGCGTCATGGAAGCTTTCCAGTAGATTCTTGGCGCTTAATCCGCGCAGCGTGTCTTTCAAATCAAGCAGAGGCTGCTCGACGTCATCCCCGAAATCCGGCAAGGTCTCTTCTTCTCCGAAGCCGGTCACGCCCAACACATTGAACACCAGCACGCTGTGATACGCCACAACGGCGCGCCCGCTTTCCGACACGATCGTCGGATGCGGAACTTCGGCTTCGTCGCACACGCTCTGAATGTGATAAACAATATCGTTGGCGTATTCCTGCAGCGTGTAATTCACGCTGGATTCAAAATCCGTCTGCGAGCCGTCGTAGTCGATCCCCAGCCCGCCGCCAACATCAAGGTATACCAAGCCCGCTCCCGCGCGCCGCATTTCCACATACGCGCGCGCGGCTTCGATCACCGCGCCCTTGATCTGGCGGATGTTGGTGATCTGGCTGCCCAGATGGAAGTGCATCAGTTGCAGGCAATCTTCCATGCCTAGCGACTTCAACTGCTCCAACGCCCGCAGCGCTTCCGTCACCGTCAGCCCGAACTTGGAGCGGTACCCGCCCGAGGACTTCCAGCGCCCGGAGCCGCGGCTCGCCAGCTTGATGCGCAGTCCGATGACCGGGCGCACTCCCACGCGCGCCGAATGCTTTAAGATCAGGTCGAGCTCGGAGTATTTCTCCACCACCGGGATGATCTGGCGCCCGATCTTGCGCGCCAGCATGACCATCTCAATGTATTCGTCGTCCTTAAAACCATTGCAGATGATGGGCGTCTCGTTGTCGGCGATGGCCATCACGGCCAACAGTTCGGGCTTCGAGCCAGCCTCCAGGCCAAACTTGTAGGGCCGGCCGTACTCGAAAACTTCCTCCACTACCTGGCGCTGCTGATTCACTTTGATGGGATACACGCAGCAGTAGCCGGACTTGTAGTTGTGCTCGCTGATGGCGTTCTGAAACGCCTGGTACATTTCCCCCAAACGGTGCTTTAGGATTTCGCCGAAGCGGATCAGGATAGGCAGCGAGATTCCGCGCAACTGGAGGTTATCCACCAGTTCCTTGAGATCGATGGAGCGCGCCGGGTCTTTGTCGGGATGTACGCATACGTGCCCGTTCGAGCCGACGGAGAAGTAGCCCTTGCCCCAACTGGCGACGTCGTAAAGTTCCGCCGCTTCGGCAATCGACCAGCGGTCGGCCGGTTCCCGCACAGGGGCAGTCTCATTGGATCTTACAGTGGCCATGAAACTTCAGTGTCGTTCGATTTCGCCCGCGCCGCAAGTGAATAATTTGTTACGAACGTACCCGCAGGCAGGTGTTCCTTCCGGGATCGCCATGGTATCCTGGGTGCGTAGACCTCTGTGGGCGGCTAGCTCAGTTGGGAGAGCACCGCGTTCGCAATGCGGGGGTCGGGGGTTCAAATCCCCCGCCGTCCACCATCTTTACTTGGTCTACTTTTACTTTTTCGGATTCAACTGAATGTTGTATCCGTCCGGGTCCTTCACGTGGACGCCGGTTTCTTTCGGATTCATCGGTTCCGGCGTGTAGCCGAGGCGCTTGATCGCATCCGCGATGGCGGGCTTTTCCTTCAGTTCGGTGGCAAAGCCGATGTGATCCATTACTCCGTGCTGCTTACCGCTGCGCGCGACGATGACGTTGTTGCCGGTGGAAAGGCGGCACTGCTTCTTGCCGTCGTCCCCATCGACCTTCAATCCCAGGAGCTTCACATAGAAGTCCCGCGTCTTGGCGTAATCAGTGACGGTGTAGGAAATATGGTCGAGCTTGGATACCGGGATCGGCGACTCCGCCGCAAAACCCACTTGCGTCCCCACGGAGCCGGCGCTGGCCGCCACCGCGAGGCTACGGACCAGTTGACGCCGGTTGATTTTCCCCGTTTCAAAATTCCGCAGCAAGCCTTCGATCAGGTTCTCCATGGCTATAGCTTTTCTCTTCTCTTGCGGGCCACGGTCAGATCCTGCTCTTCCGTCTCAGTCGACACTCCGGCTTTCGTCATAATGTCGATAAAGTACTCGGCCACCGCAGGCACTCTCTGGCGGACTTTGTCTTCGTAGAAGACACCTTCGGCAATCCGCAGCGGCGTGAAACCGGCGGAATCTTTACGGTTCCAGACTTCCATCTTGGCGCCATGCTCCTGAAGATACTTAGCCACCGACGGAACCTGCTTGAGCGCAACAGCGTGCATCACGGTCTCACCGTTCTTGTCGACGGAGTTCACGTCGCCGCCGAGTTCGATCGCTACCTTTACGGCATCGAGGACTTCGGATTCGGTACCCGCGTCTTCCCCGGGAGAATGCGTCCCCAGGCCGGCGGCTACCAGGATCGGCGTGCTGCCGTCGTTATTCGGCATCAGCGGATCGGCGCCCACCTCGGCCAGCGCCCGCATCAGCGGCGCATCCGCAGTTCTGGCGGCCATCAGAAATGGCGTCGCACCGGCCATATGAATGTCGGTGGGACCGAAGCGCGCTGACTTGGTCATCTTGGCGTTGAAGTTGGCCCCTTTCGCCTTCATCTTCTTCAGAAACTCGTAGACGTTCATGTTCCCCGAGCCTTGCGGCGCGGGCTGATTCGTACCCGTGCCCGGCTTGTGGACCCAGGTGAGCTCATGCAAAGCGGTCCAACCCTGCTCAGCAGCATTGGGATCCGCGCCGGCGTCCAGGAGGATGGAAGCCAGTTCATAATGGGCGTTGGCAACCGCCAGGGTCAGCGCGGCGCTGCCCGAGCCCGGAGTACGCCGGGAATTTGGCAGCCATTTTTCATTGGCATCGCCACCGGTCTTGAGCAGTGTCTTCACGACATCCCCCCGCCCCTCGCGGACCGCAAACAAGAGCGGAGTAAAACCGTCGGTACGAACATGCGTGTCCGCGCCGCGTTCGACAAGCTCCGCCACCACCGCGGCATTGCCCTCGGCCGCCGCCCACATCAGAGCGGTTTGGCCCTGGCGGGGCTCCTTGGCGTTGACGTTGGCCCCGTGGGTCAGCAGCACTTTCACGGCGTCCAGCTTGCCGGTGCGCGCCGCCGTCATGAGCGCGGTTTCGCCCTCGCCGAATACGGTGTTGGCGTCCGCCCCGGCTTTGAGCAGCGCTTCGATGATCGCCGCGTTGCCGTTTTCGCAAGCCACGGAAATCGGAGTAATCCCGTAGCGGTTGGCCGCCTTGGCGTTGGCGCCCTTGCCTAACAGGAGCCTGGCGGTCTCCACGTCGTCGCGGCGGACCGCCCAATGCAGCGCCGTGGTGCCATCCAACTCCGCGGCGTTGACGTCCGCGTTCTGCGCGATCAGCGTACGCGCGGACGCCTTATCGGCGTTCTTGACCGCTTCCACGAGCTTGCTCGAAGCCGCGGCCGCACCCAGATTCGCGGCCAGCAACAGTACCGCAGCCGAACAAATGCCTAAGCGAATGCTCAGGCGCGCACTCAAACCATTCCGGTGCATGGTGATCGTCTCCTTGCGTTCGTTTCCCAGCTCTCGCTAAGCTACTGTCGGGACTTCACCGACCGTACCAGTGCTATCGGCGAAGTTTTCCTGATGCACGCCCATGCGCTCGAGCAAGGTCAGGTGCATGTTGGCCAGCGGAGTCGGCTGCGCATTCTTGATGTGCAGCGCCCCTTTGCCCTTGGCCTTGCCGCCGGCGACCAGGATCGGCAAATTGATGTGATTGTGGACGTCCGGATCTCCCATGCCGCTGCCGTAAAGCACGAGGGAGTGATCCAGCAACGATCCGTCGCCGTCCTTGGTGGACTTCAGTTTGTCCAGATAATACGCGAACAGCCCGATGTGGACCGTATTGATCTTGGCCAGCTTCTCCAGCTTCTCGGGGTTGTTGGTGTGGTGCGAAGTGGGATGGTGCGCTTCGGGCACGCCGGCTTCCGGGTACGTGCGCGTGCTGGTCTCACGCGCCAACTGCAGCGTAAAGACGCGGGTTACATCGGCGCGCATCGCCAGAATCTGCAGGTCGAACATCAGCTTGGCGTGGTCGGCATAAGCCGCGGGCACGCCCAAGGGACGGTCCAGATCCGGCATGGCGTTCTGCGCGGCTTTGGCTTCAGCGGTCTGGATGCGGCGCTCCAGTTCGCGGACGGTATCCATGTATTCGGAAACCTTGCCGCGGTCGGAGGCGCCCAGTTCCCTCTGCAGACGGCTCATGTCTTCATTGACCCAATCCAGAATGCTGCCGCTCTTGCGCAGCGCGGCCTGCTGATCGGCGACGGTTCCGCCATCGCCAAACAGGCGTTCAAACACAACGCGTGGATTGGCTTCGGCCTGCAACGGCGTGGTGGGCGAGGACCAGGACAGGTTGTTCTGGTACACGCAAGCGTAGCCGTTATCGCAGCTTCCCACGGGAGCCAGTAGGTCCATCGCCATTTCGAGCGACGGGAGCTTCGTGTCCTGGCCCAGATGCTTGGCGGCGATTTGGTCGACCGTGGTCGCCAGATAATAATCGCTGCCTTCGGTCATCTTAGCCTTGGAGGCGCTCAAGAACGCCGCATTCGAAGTGGCATGGTTCCCTGGTGAATACCCGTTCTTCAATTCATAATTGCTGCCCACAATGAGTTGATCCGCAAACGGGGTCAAGGCGTTGAGGGTGGGCGTCAACTCGGCCAGGCGCCCGGATCCGGCAGTCGGAAACCACTGCTTTTGGTTGCAGCCCATCGGAATGTAGATGAACCCCAATCTCCGCGCCGGGGCGGCGGCGGCCGTCAGGGACGGAGCCATGGCATCCAGAAACGGCAGCCCCAGGGTGACCCCCATGCCCCGCAGGAACGTTCTACGCGGTAAAGCTTTCTTGGTGATGATCATTTGGATCTCCTCATTTGAAATGGCGCGCTGTTTACGACTCCCAAAATCAGCGACGAAAAACGGTAATCACTCTTGCTCGCATCCCGCACGATCTTGCGAATCGCGGCTTGATCGTACGCTTCCAGACCCCTGCCCGTGGCATAGGTCAGCAATTTCTCGGTTGTGGTGCCGACAAACATTTCCGGACGGCTGGTCAAGGCCGCTTTCAATCCCGGTTGTCCCTTAAATTCCAAGCCATCCGGCAGGTTGCCGGTGGAGTCGATCGGGTTGCCGCCCTCGCCCATGCGGTAACGGCCGACGGCGTCGTAATTTTCCAGTGAAAATCCGATCGGGTCCATCAGCTTGTGGCAGCCCATGCAGGCCGGATTCGACCGGTGCGCGGCCATGCGCTCCCGCATCGACAAAACCTTGCCCTGGGTCTGATCCTTGAGCGGAGGAACATTCGGCGGAGGCGGAGGCG
>CAMAVI010000021.1 GCA_945861625.1 Candidatus Sulfopaludibacter sp. SbA3 | reverse complement strand
CTTTTTGCTTGTACGGATCGCCTGGACGGCATGCTGGGCGGTGTGGACTGAATTCACCGCGTCCCGTAAACTCCGTTTTGAATTTCCGGACTCTCCCGGTGCATTTCAGGCAGGCTCAAGTTTTTGGACTTCTGCCACAGACTGCTAGTACTGTATTCAAGTCTCGACGAGGAGAGCTGCATGGTTACACCAAAAGTCGACGTATATGCGCACTGGCTCGACGGGGAACTCTTCCATCAGCGGGCTGCGTGCATAGGACCTATTGAAACGCGGAAGCGAAGGGTGGAAGGCGTCCTTAAGCTACAGTGCCTATTCGGTAACCGCATCAGTCTTGGGGACGTCCAGCTCACCGACAGCCGGATGATGCTGGAACTTTTTCAAGACAAAGACTTCTGTACATTCATTCGGAAGGAGCCGTCTGCAATACGGCTGGTTGCAGCGCCCCACAGTAAAGTATCGGCAGACTCCGAGCAACTTGCGTGTGTGCTGAGCGGCCTAGCAGCGTCCCTGAAGAAAGGGTGGAGAACCTCTAGCTTCACAAGCGAAGAAATCCCCCAAGAGGTCGTCAAGCGACTACTAAAAGAACGTAGCCTAGACGCCGCTCGCGCGCTTGTCGCCAAAGGTGGTGAACTTAGGGCAACGCCTGTGAAGGATCCTGACGACAAACGCCTATACGCGGGCCTCATGAACGGGCTGGAGCATTTTCTCGGGTACGGCCAGTTCAAACCGCACGTTCCCCGGAAACGAGCTACATACTACGAAACGTTGCAGAAAGCGCACTCGAAACCCAAAGCGGACAACGGGGACCGCATGCACGAGGACCTGGGCGCAATCCTGCATTCTATCGAAAAGAATGTGCCAGAAAAGGTTCGTGGGTGCAGGAGCAATTTCATCAACACGCTGAAACTCCCCAGAGACGTGAAGCACTACACTTACGTCCTTCAAGCCTGGAATCTAGCGGTCGCCCGTTCCGTCAAACCCACCCAGCAATCCGCGTATGGCCTGCCGCAGGCGGAGCCATTGCCCCTCGTGTTCGGGAGCCTCGCGGGTACAACGGCTGAAGCCCCGGTCACCGTTGATGTCGCGGACAAGGAACTGTTCGAGTACGCGGAACATCTGTCTTGGAACCCGGCACAAATGTCGTGGTCTGATGTGTATAAGGTCCGCAGCGCCTGTGAAAGTTCGATCGACGCCTACCAGGACTCGATCGGAAACGAAACCGAATTTCGGGAATTGATCAAAGCGATGGCCCGCGTGGAAGTGGGAACGAAAAGTGCACGCGTCCCGAAGTGGTTCGAATTCATCTGCCATGGCGCCAATGCCGCAGAGGCACTGATGCTGATATTTGGGATAGAGGCACCAGAGCATCTCGGATCTTCAGCGCTGTTAGCGGAGTTCGCGCTGCAGTTGAGGAAGTTGAGAGATTGGCGCAACACTACGGTTGTTGCCCAGGCCATCAGATCCCATGCGATCCGCTATAACATACACCACCCTAAAGAAGACGATTGAAGATAGGAGAGTACGCATGCCCATCGAAAAGTGGCGAACCAATCGAAGCGAGCTGGTACTCGACAACCGTTGGGCGAAAGTTCGGAAAGACGTTTGTGAGCTGCCTGGCGGACAAGTAATCGACGATTACTACTACTGGGAAGGTTCTGACTTCGCTCAAATCTTCGCGCTTACTGAAGACAATCGTGTACCGCTAGTTCGGCAATACAAGCATGGTGTTCGGGAAGTCACTTTGGAATTGCCTGCCGGTCTTCTGTCGCCGCCGGAGGCCCCCATCGACTGCGCGCGCCGCGAGCTGTTGGAGGAGACCGGGTATGCTGCTACCGACTGGCAGGCACTCGGTACGCTTAATGTCTCATCCGCAAAAGCGAGCACGAAAGCGCACCTGTTTCTCGCCCTTGGCGCTTCACTGGTCGCTAAGCAAAGACTTGACGCCACCGAAGACATCGAGATAATGGTCCTGAGCATTCGAGACGTGCTCGAGCTCCTCGCTAACGGAGAGATCCGTGACACTAGTTCACTCGCAACGACACTGCTCGCACTGCAGCATCTCGGGTACTTGAGCCTAAACCGATAGTTCGCGCGCGGAGTTATCTTGCCCGTTCCGGTTCTGACCCGAGATCCTCGGCAATTCTGCCCGCCGGACTGCGAGTCCGGATGTAGGAAACTGCCACGCAGCGCAGGATCGTTCGCGGCAGCTCCTCCCTAACGTTCTATCGGCACCACCGCAATCCCTTTGTCGCGCAGCCTCTGCTGAAACTGCTGTTTTTGCAACTCCTGCTGCTGGTCGCGGTGGTGCTGCACTTCCTCTGGCGTGGCGAGCCGGTGCGACTTGGCCTGCAATAGCCGCGCCGCAACCGCCGCTCCCACTTCCACCAATCCACCCTGGCTATACATCCACACGTACTGTGGTAGCGTTTTCTCGATCTCCCGCAACACCTGCCAATACTTTTTGAGGTTAAACATGGGCGTCCTCCCCGCGCAGCACGCGCGCGATCTCGCGAGCCGCTTCCTCCCGCGCCTCCGCCGTCATCTTCGGATGAATGTGTTCCATCTGAATCGCGGTCTGCTCGCGCCGCCCACCCAACTCCGCCGCCACTGACCGCCGTAGCTCTTCGAGCGCCGCCGGCTCCAGGCTCCGCACCAGATCGTCGAATTTCGTATTCATGATTTATCCCCGTATTGTTTTTTCGAACCCGTCGGCATTTTCGGAAAGCTGCATGGCGCGGCGCTTGTATTCCGACGCCTGCGCGAGCAGCGCTCCCGCGACGCCCTTGGACAGATCCACCGGCAGGACGACTTCCTCGCTCACCGCGTCGCGCAAGTGACCCAGTAGTTTTTCCGCCCGTTCCTGCGCGATTGCCTCCAGAGCACGCGCCCGCGTCAGCGCCGCGTGCGACTCTTCGCGCAGCCGCACCAGTTGCGCGCACGGAATCAGCCGCTCCACCAAGCGCTCAATCGCGCGCGTGGCGTGCCGCGTGCGGGCCTCCAGCGCCGACACTTCGCTGAGCGCCTTGAAATCGAGCTTCTCGCCGTTGCCCGCGCAGCGGATCATGCCGTCGAGCGCACTCTCGCGCAGCGTGCTCAGTTTCTCTCCCGCGTCTTTCGCGAACGCATTGAGCGCCCGTTCAGCTTTTTGCAACCGCGCCAAATGCTCTTCGGCCCGGCTGTGCGCCTCCACGGCTGCCATGACTTCCGGCAGTTCCTCGGCATCGCGAGCGGCCGCCTCCACGCGCTGCTGCAAATCTTCGACGAGCCGCCGCTCGTCCGCCGTAGCCACCGCCTGCAGGGTCGGCGTCCGGGCGAGATCAAAATCCATTGGGTGCCTCTTCCTGCGCGCAGATTAACCCCGAACGGCTCCGTGACAACCACAGTAGTCACGGAAGTTACGGCAAGCGGGCGGGATGCGCGGATGCGCGCGGCGTATCGGGCAGACCTACAAATCCACTTCCATGCGTAACAGCGCCGCGCTCAACGTCTTGCCCTGGGCGTCCGTGCGCAGCGACACCGTGCCTCCGCCATCCAACGCTTCATGGAGCAAAAAGTTCAGTGCGTGCAGGTTTGGCAACTCGAAACGCTCCACGCGCCCGCGGCAAATCTCGCGGAAGTGTTCCTTGACACGCTCGGTCGTGACCTGCGCCACCAGTACCGGATAGTGTTCGGGTTTGAGCGCGATCAATCCGATATTGGCGCAATCGCCTTTGTCGCCGCTGCGCGCATGAGCGATATCGAGAAGCCGTACGCGAGCCATCCTACGCCTCCATCACTTTCATGCCACTTTCACGGCCACTTTCACCGTGGCCGCCACCTCGTTTTTGGGAATCAGCGCCGGCCAATACGCGACCACTTCTTCCACCTTGGGCTTGCCTCCCGACGGATACGTCACCACCGGAGGCCCGTTCAACGCCAGCGGCGCCAGTTCGCGCGTGAACCGTTCAATCGCCGCCGCATCCTGTCCGCGCACGCCCACGCGCCAGGTGACTTCCGCCAGATCCGGCGAAGGCTCGCCCGAGAGCGCCTCGCCGTGACACGCGTTCGCGCCAACGTATTCGCTCGAAATCGCATCGAACTGGAGCCCCAGCCGCTCCAGCCTCGTGCGCAATATCTGATCCGCCATCTTGGCCTTCTTGTAAGCGTCGGGCCACCCGTAGGTCAAGGTGCCCACGGCCTTGAATCCCGCCGAGTAACTGATCGAGACCTTGTAGAAATCCGTCGCCGGACGCCCGCGCATGCCCCACAAACGTACACGGTCCGGCCCCGCCTGCTCGATCTGAAGCGACGTGAAATCGGCGATCACATCCGGCGTAATATACGCGCGCGGATCGCCGATCTCATAGACCAACTGTTCGGTCACGCCAGCCACCGTCACGCGACCACCGGTTCCGGCGTGTTTGGTGATCGCGCACCGCCCATCGGGCTCGGCTTCGAGAATCGGATAGCCGATGCCCGCGAAGTCCGGCATGGTCTCCCAATCCACCTGGCAGTTGCCGCCGGTGGCCTGCGCTCCGCATTCGATCACGTGCCCGCCCACCACGCCCGCGGCGAGTTTGTCCCACTCGTCGCGCGCCCATTGAAACTCGTGAATCGCCGGCCCCAGCGACAGCGCCACATCCGAGCACCGCCCCGTCACCACGATCCGCGCGCCTTGGTCCAGGGCCTCCGCGATGGGGAACGCGCCCAGGTACACGTTGGCGCTGCGCACGCGCGAACGAACGGTGGACAACGGTTCACCCGTGTCGAGATTACGCAGCTCCACGCCGCGTGCGAGCAATCCATCGAGACGCGGGAGGATGTTGTCGCCGGTGACGACGCCGATCTTCAGCCGGCCTTTATAACCGGCCCTGGCCAACGCCGCCGCTACCGCCTCTCCGCAGGTTTCCGGATTGACGCCCCCCGCGTTAGCCACCACCTTCACGCCGCGCTCGACGATGTCTTTCGCCGCCCGCTCGATCATCTGCGGAAAATCGCGCGCATACCCGGCCTGCGGATCGCGCGAGTATTGCTTCTGCAGGATCGACATCGTGACCTCGGCCAGATAGTCGAGCGTCAGATAGTCGATGGGCCCGCCGCGAAGCTGCTCCAGCGGCGCTTCCAGCGAATCCCCCCAAAACCCCTGCGCGTTAGCGATGCGGATCATTCCTGAATAACAAGAGTACCGCTGGCAGCCCCATTTACAAAAGCGCCACGAACTCGTCGATCGTATATCCAGCCTGTTCGATGACCGACCGCAACGTTCCGCGCTTCAGGTCTTTGTTATGCCAAGGTAGCGTCACGCGCAGACCTGCTCTCGTCGGATGTTTCAGGATGTAGTGGCCCCGGTGACGTGATGCACGACGAAACCCGCGCGCTCGAGCAGCCGCGGAACATCCTTTGGATTTCAGAGCGGGAAGCCGGCTCATGCCGGTTCAGGAATAAGTACGTGGATCTCTTCCTTCACCGGCACCTTGTCGGACGGAACGGGCAGATGATCCTTGCGCACGCTCTCGATGTAGCCGCGAATCGCATCTTCGGCCATCGCGCGAGCCTCCTCGATAGTGTCGCCCTCAGTGACCAGTCCGGGAAGCGCCGGACAGGTCACCACGAACCCGCCTTCTTCGGCGGGTTCGAACAAAACGGTATAGCTGTATTCCGCCATTCAGTTCGGTCCTGACTTCATCTTACCGCCTGGCACAATGCCCCCGGAACGGGATTTCAGGAATCTGCAGCACACGGAAGTGGTAGTGATCGACTACCGTGAGAGTCTGGATCATAGAGGACACGGCGATGCGGCGGTCCTTAGATCAGGAGCAGGTTTCCCTCCGTGCCATGCGCGTGCCGCCGCCCTTGGGGCTTAGGGCGCCAGGCTCGCTTTTGAACGGCTCGGGCAGTTTGCCAGAGAGATTCGCGACGAGCACGGGAGCCACCTTGGCGTTCGGAAGGTGGACGTTTATGCCGCCGTTCAGGCCGCCGGAGCGAGCGGAAGCGGCTGGGTGTACAATGCTCGGTACGCAAAGCCGAAACGGAAATTCCGGTTAAGGAGGAACTTATGAGTTCGAAGAAATCTGATCGCAGACGATTTCTGAAGGCAAGCACCGCGTTGGCCGCGGGCGCTCTGGGCGCGAAATCCGGGCTGGCTGCCGAGGCTGCGAACGAACCGAAGGCCGGTCCCAGAAACTACGCTAATCTTGGCGAGCGCTCTCGTTTTGTGACTACGGCGCGCAAGGACGATTATTTAAACAGGCTATACCCATCGAAGAAGGTGACTCCACTTCAGGATTTGATGGGAATCATCACGCCAGCCTCGCTCCATTTCGTGGCGAACCACTCCGTTCCTCCAGACGTCGACCCCCGTGAGTATCGCCTCCTGATTCACGGCATGGTGGATCGTCCCATGACTTTCACGCTGGATGACTTGCAGCGCATGCCTTCCGACTCGCGTATTTATTTTGTAGAGTGCAACGGCAATGGCGCTCCGGGGAAGCATGGTATGTCCACGGCCAGGCCTGAAAAGACAACTTCCGAGAACGTCCAGGACATCCACGGGCGCACCAGTTGCAGCGAATGGACCGGAGTGCCTTTATCCGTGGTGCTCAACGAAGTCGGAGTGCAAAAAGGCGCCAGTTGGATCGTTTCCGAAGGCTACGACTCACAAAAGTATTCTCACAGTCTGCCGCTTAGCAAAGCGATGGACGACGTTTTGCTGGCCTACGGACAAAATGGCGAGCCGGTGCGTCCTGAGCAGGGTTATCCGGTGCGGCTGCTGGCGCCGGGCTTTCAAGGACCGGAAAGCGTCAAGTGGCTGAGGCAGATCAAGGTGGTGGACGAACCCTACGTGACCCGGGAGGAAATCAGCATGCACTCCTATCTGTCGCCCAATCTGCAAGGCAAAGCGCGCTGGTTTCATTTCGAGATGCCGCCGAAATCCGTGATCCTCCGCCCCGCCATGGGACAACAGTTACCCGGCAAGGGATATTACGAGATCACCGGCTTGGCTTGGTCCGGCGGCGGCGCCATTCGCAGGGTCGAAATATCCGTCGATGGCGGCCGGAGTTGGAAGGACGCGAAGCTTCAGGAGCCCGTGCTGCGGTTCGCGCACACCCGCTTTCGCTTTAACTGGACGTGGAACGGAGAAGAGACCGTGATCCTGTCCCGCTGCACGGATGAACGGGGCACGGTACAACCGGCGCTGGCGGAATTTAGCAAGCGGCTGGGCGCTCCCAAGGATTTTTGGAGAACCAGCAGCGTCTTCCACTTCAATGCGATTCAACCCTGGAAGATCGAACGGGATGGGAAGGTTACCGATGCGATGGAACTCTAATTTGCTGGTGCCGGTGGCGGCCCTGGCCCTTTGCGCTACAGGTCTCGCGCAGACGCCGCGCTATAATTTCGGCCGCGCGGCGACCCCGGAAGAAATCCGCAGCTATGGCGTCCTCGTTGGTCCTGCGGGCAAAGAGCTCCCGCCGGGGCGCGGGTCCGCCAAGGAAGGTGCGCCGATCTATGCTCAGAAGTGCGCGGCGTGCCATGGGAAAAACGGGGAAGGCACCAAAGTGGGACCGGATGTGGTCGGCGGCAAGGGCACGTTAGCCAGCGCTCACCCCGTTAGGACCCCCGGGTCCTTCTTTCCGTATGCGACGACGATCTGGAGCTATATTAAATCCGGCATGCCCGCGAACAAGCCCGGGTCGTTGAGCGACGACGAGGTTTATGCTTTGACTGCCTACCTGCTTTCTCTGGACGAGATCGTCAAGGAGAGCGACGTACTGGACGCTCAGTCCCTGCCGAAAGTCCGGATGCCGAATCGGAATGGATTCGTTCCTACAGTACCAGTGTGGCCAGAAGCTCCGGCGCAGCGACGTCAATATCCATGACTCCTTAGCATGATGCCAGGAGCTGAACCAGGGTCCCCATGTAAATGCGCGTTTGGACTCCGATTCTCTGCTGCTGGGAACGAGTTATGACTGAAATGAGTATATGGCGGTCAACAGCCAAACCGCCTTGGGTTAGGCATTCTTTGCGGATTCCTCACCCATGCCCGGTTATTACGAGTGTGTTGTAGCAGCAAGCTATCCTGCTTAGCTTTGAGGATGACTTCCTCGCGAGTTAGTCGGACACTAGGGTCTCCAGCGCGAGCCCCCGGATTCGATCAGATGTGGTGCTGACTTACTCTTCCAGCCCCGAGCCACGCCTCTATTCTAAGCCCTTGAGCCTCGCGACATCCCCATCACTATCCTGGCCCGTTCCAGTTGAAGTTATCTTTCCCAGTTCCGGGCCAGAAGTCTTGTGGGAAGTTTCCCACTTCGACGTAGAGTCGGCGTTTGGGAGAAGTGAGCCTCTTGCGTCTTTTTACCATCGATGTTCCAACCACGCAAACGAAGGTCGGAGTTGAGTTTCGCTTTATCGGCGTTCATCTGTGAGCAAAACGGGTTGGCTCACAGTTGACGCGCGCCCGAATCCCCCCAAAATCCCTGCGCGTTAGCGATGCGGATCATGTGTGATTTACGGCGGCTTGATAACAAGAGTAGCGCTAGCGGATGTCAAGAAGCATCAAGCTTTGCTCCTATCGCTCCCTGGGCAAGTCGACAATGTTCCATCTATCGCAGTTAAACGGCAGATTTAGGCTCATCATCCTCATGCTGATCAAGTGCGGCCTGAGCTTTCGCGACCTGTGCACGCAGCGCGGGCTCGGTGGCCTCACCAAACCGGCGCACCACTTCGTCGTACACCGCGATCTCCTCTTCGCCGCGGTTGAGAGCGCCCAGCGTGACTCCTTTGTTGAACAGCGCCCTCCCGGTTCGAACCTTCATAAGCACCTGGTTGCGGCCAAGCAGGGCGAGTCTATCTCCGATTGCTGCGATTAAATCGTATGCCCTCAGTTCGTCATCCGAGTTGTCGTCAAGCGCTGGGCCTTCAACCGAGAGGGCAGAGCTTATTTCTAGCAACTGATCGGCCTCAAGCTTCTCCAATTGCAATTGCGCCGCCACGCCAATGGCGTCACGGATTTTCGACTGTCTCATCTCGTTCCGGAACCTCTCGAGCAGACCTTCAGTCTCAGAGGGTTTGACTTTGTCCTGTTGTTCCTTTAATTTTGCTAAGCCTTCGATCACGGAACGAATCGCGTAAATATCGTCCTGAGGATCGTCCTCCCTATCTCCAAGGAGAGATGATCTTAACTGCTCACAGAAGAAACCCACCGGATCCTTGGTTAATGCTGGAGCCTCGAGTGCAAAGCGGCGAATGAGTTCGTCGAAAACAGCGCGAGCTTGCATTGGTTCTTCCAGGCTCACATCGGAACCCGCAAAAACGCCTGCCGCACGAGGTCCCGATTCATCTTCGTTGGTTCCGCTATCGTCTCGACTTTGATCGTTTACTCCAGTTTTTCTGGCTAAAGCCCCCCGCTCTGGCAGGACAAGGCACACGTTGGAATGCGAGGTGAGCCACTCAGGAAGAGACCTTGCGTCCTTGTAGCAGAACCAATAGAGGTTCGTCCTCAAGCCTGCTGTTAGTCTACGACGCAGAGCGTTCATGAAGACATCCCCCTCCCATCCGCTATAGCCCACCACAAGAGGTGAATGTGTCCGGAGGATGTCGCCCAACATCGACAGCATCGTAAACGAAGTCGATGCGGATGGCGTTGCGCGATCGGCGATTTCGGCCTTCAGGTTGCAGCAGTCGTAAAACCAATAGGAGCCGTGGAGATGGATAATCTGAACATCTTTTGATTGGAGGCTGATTCTCTCCAGTGTTTTTGGGTGATCGCAGACAATATGGCGGCGTCCAAATAGCGTGAGTGCCCTTGAAAGAAAGTCGTCGAAATTTGTGGTGACAACCAGATTCGCAACTGTCTTCTCCAGGAGTAAATGCGCAAGCCGGAAATTTGCGCGGGAGATGAACGCTTTCTCCATTAATGCGCGGAGATATTGCTGACGGTTTTCGGGCTGAGGATATGCCTGTTCGAACCAATGGGAATAGGCATCGATGGCACTGCTCTGAGACGGGAGAGTAGTTTTGTCGTACTGCTCAGCTTCATTCTTAAAGTGAGCTTGTAGCTCAGCCGCAAGTGGTAGCGGTGGATGAGAAATACCAGCACCCACCATGAAGAAAAATGGACTGAGAAGACCTTGTTCTTTACTCTGCTGGCACGTTTGGTATATTTCTGTTGCCGCCGCCTTCAAGGTCAGCTCACGCATTGTTACACTATATCTGAATAAGGCTAAATGCTTTATTCATGAATTCCGTGCAACCCGCGAATAGGAACTGCTAGTTGTAGACTTTGGTGTCGCCGCCACCCCTAACTCGCCGTCCCCTTCGGCTGGCTGAGGAACCCGTGCATGGAGTGCCAGTACACCTGCCGGTTGATACCGAACACCACCGAGTGGGCCATGCCGGGCAGCACGGCGAACTGGCGGTCGCCGTTGGGGAGCTGATTGAAGAAGTCCATCAGGTCGGCCATCGTCGCGATGCCGTCATACTCGCCGCGGATCAACTGCACCGGGCACAGCACCTTCTTGGGATCCACCAGCGGCAGCTTCGACGTCATGTCCAGATACGTGCCGGTCGGCGTCTGGTCGCCGAACTTCAGCTCTTCGTCGGCCAGGATGTCGCCCAGCGCCGCGTCGCTGGTGCCCGGTTTGTCGCGCGTGAAGATGCTGCGGATCATGGTCCGGTCGCGCAGGCGGCGGTTGTGCGTTTTGTAGAACTCCAGTTGCTTGCCGCGTTCGGCCAGCGTCGGGGAATTGTCGCCCTTGTAGGTGAACGCGCCGAGCACCAGGCGGTCCACATGTTGCGGCTCCATCGAGGCGTACAAGCCCGCGCGGATCGCGCCCGACGATTCGCCGAAGATGTGTGCCTTCTGCGCGCCGGTCTCTTTCACGATCACCTGCATGCCGGCCTTGATATCCTCCGCGCCGCTGGCGATGTCGGAGTTCGTGCTGTCCCGATGCGTCGAGCGGCCATAGTTCTCGTGGTCCATGGTCCACACGTCGTAGCCCCAGTTGGCGAATACGTTCATGACGGAGTATTCGCCGTGGCCCGGCGTCGCCAGGTCGAACGACGTGCGGCTTGAATTCGACGACCCGTGGATCAGGAACAGCACCGGCAGCGGCTTCTCGCCCGCCTTGGGAGCCGTCGCCCGCTTGCGGAACATGTTCAGCTTGACGGCATCCGCTCCGGAGGGCTTCTGCGCCCAGTATTCGGCGGTCCACAACTTGCCGGACGCTTTCCCCGATGTCGCGCCCCCGGGAGCGGCCTTCTGCGCCAGCGCGGCCGCGGGAACCAGCGCCGTTGAAGCCAACAAGGCACCAGTTACGAGATTGCGCCGGGAAACACGTGTGTTGTCAGTCATGATGAGAGTCCTTTCAGGGTCATAGGAATTATATCCGGTCCCCGATCCGGTTGGAATGGCGGCCCCGGAACCCCGTCACTGACCGGTCACTGACCCGTTGCCGCGAACCTCCGCCGGACTCTTGTGATAAGCTTCCAGATGCCCGGGTATGTCGAGGGTCTTCACGAACAGAATGAAGCGCACGATCCTAGGTTTAACGATGGTAAGTTTGGCGATTGTGACCGCCGCCGTGGTGACCGGCGGCAGCGCTCTAGCTCACCATTCCTTCGCGGCAACGTATTTTGAAGACAAGACCCAGAGGGTGAAAGGCAACCTGGTTCAATTTCAATACCGGAATCCGCATTCTTTCCTCCAGGTGGAAGCGCCCGATGAAAGAGGCGTCCCGCGGCGCTGGATTGTGGAATGGGGCGCCGGCGGCCAATTGATCCGTCAGGGCATAACGCGCGAGACGTTGAAACCCGGTGATCGCGTTGTCATTGTCGGGAACCCTGGCCGCTACCCCGATGACCGCCGCCTGCGGATGGTGAGCATCATTCGCCCGTCCGATGGCTGGAAGTGGCACGGGACATTTGAGTAAGCTGATTCCGGCCACGGGAATCGTCCGCTGAGATGGATTCCACGCACCTGTTTCTGACGCATGTGCACCTGCTGTTGAATCATGTTCCGACAGTGGGTTTCGCCATCGGCCTGTTCCTGTTCTGGTGGTCCCTGCTCGCCCACGATGACTCGTTGCAGCGCGCGAGTTTGGTGCTATTCGTTGGCGTCGCCCTGCTGGCGATTCCCGCCTATGCCAGCGGCAACGCTGCCGCCGAAACGATTTGCACCGGCCCTGGCGGCTCCGCCGGAGCTACCTCCACGGGCCCTTGCGCCGATGATGCCGTTTCGTTGCATTCCATCCTGACCCATGAAAGCGCGGCGCTGGCGGCGCTCCTGGTGATACAGATGACCGGGGCGCTGGCGTGGCTCGGTCTATGGCAGATCCGCCGGATGGGGCGGGTCGCCGGCTGGAACGTGGCGGCGGTCCTGGCGTTGTCCTTGCTCTCGATGGGCCTCGTGGCGCGCGCGGCTGACGTGGGTGGTGAAATCAGGCACGCCGAGATTCGCGAAAAGGCCGTGGCGAAGCCCGCGGCGGCGGAGGGAATGCCGGTAGCCCGCGCGGCCGGACGGTGGGTAACCCAGACTCCCTATGGATGGCCCGCGCTGGAGACGCTGCACTTCATCGGACTCACGCTCTTGATCGGCGTGATTTTGTTGATCGATCTGCGCATGCTGGGTGTCATGAAGGGAGTGTGTTTTTCTGCCCTGCATCGCTTGCTGCCATGGGCGATTCTGGGATTCGCGATCAACGCCGTGTCGGGGATACTGTTTTTTGCCGCCGCTCCAGAGCAGTACTCGCATAACGTGGCGTTTATCTGGAAGCTGGCCTTCATGATGCTGGCGGGCGGCAACGGCCTCTACTTCACTTTGTTCGACGAAGCCTGGGCCCTGCAACCGGGCGACGAAGCTCCGTTCACGGCCAAAGCCGCCGCTGTGTCCGCGCTTGTGCTTTGGATGGGAGTGCTTTACTTCGGCAGCATGCTGCCGTTTCTAGGAGATGCGTTCTAGGAGATGCGTTCTTAAGGGGGGTGTTCTTAAGTCTTAGGGGGTGTTCTTAAGTCTTAGGGGGTGTTCTTAAGTATGATGCTCGCTTTCCAGGTCTTCTTTGCCGTGCTGGTGCCCGTGGCCGCCGTCGCGGTCATTGCTCATTTCATCAACAAGAGCGCCGCGGCGAACGCGGGGCCCGGCGGAACGGACAAGCGCGCATGAACCATTTTCTCAATGCGCTCCACGAGTTTCCCTTTAGCGTCTGGGTGCGCGAGTCCAGCTCCCTATGGGCCTTCCCGATGTTTCTGGTGGCTCACGCCATCGGCATGTCGATCGTAGCTGGCTGCAGTGCGATGATGAGCTTGGCGTTTTTGGGCTTCTGGCCGCGGAATGCGCCGGTGAAGCCGCTGGAACGGATGTATCCCGTGCTGTGGACGGGATTCTGGATCAACGCCGTGACGGGCGTCGCTCTCCTGATGGCCGACGCCGCCACGCGCCTCACGAACCCGGATTTTTACGTGAAGATGCTATTCGTGTTCGCGGGCGTGTACTTGCTCAGGCTTACGCGCTCCAAGGTTTTCGCCGATCCGCGACTGGATCAGGGTCCTCTGCCTTCGGCCGCCCAAGCTTTGGCCTGGGCTTCGCTGATCTGCTGGTTTGGCGCGATTCTCGCCGGCCGCTTGTTGGCATATGTCGGCCCAGTTTCCGGTCTCAACGGTTTATCCGGCAAGTAGCGCGTGGGATACTGGCAATATCGCCGCCGAACTCTACAAGCATCTGATTGTTGCGATTGACGGACCCGCGGGCGCCGGCAAGAGCACCATTGCGCGTTCGCTCGCCGGCAAGCTGGGCTTCACTTACATTGACACCGGCGCGATGTACCGGGCCGTGGCGCTGTGGGCCCTGCGCGTCGGCGTGGATCTTGACGATCTGCACCGCCTGGAACAGCTCGCCAAGGAAGCCCACATTGAATTCAAGGCCGGAGAAACCACGGTCCTGCTGAATGGCGAAGACGTGACGGCGGTGATCCGCGAGCCCCGCGTCACCGAAGCGGCGTCCAAGGTGTCCGCGGCGCCCGGGGTGCGCCGTGCCATGCGCAATGAGCAGAGACGCATTGGTGCCGCGCAATCGGTGGTGATGGAGGGCCGCGATATCGGCACCGTTGTGTTCCCCGATGCTCAGGTGAAGGTATTTCTGGATGCCGATCCTCACGTGCGCGCGGTCAGGCGCGCGTCTGAGAATGGCGGCGACGTCGGCCAGATCGCGCGGGAAATCGCTGAGCGCGATCATCGCGACCGCACGCGCGGAGAAGCCCCATTGACGCAAGCTCCTGACGCCGAGTATGTGGATACCACCGGGCTCTCGCCCACGCAAGTGGAAGAAGCCATTTTGAAATTGGTCCGCGAACGGACTTCGAACGGCAAAGCACGGCATTGAGAAAGGAACGGCATTGAGAGTGAGCAGCAGCTCCCACCTTCTGGTGATGAAATTTGGCGGCACCAGCATGGGCTCGGCGGAGCGCATTCAGGTGGCCGCGCGCCTGGCGACGGAGCAGCATGCCCAGCGCCCCGTGGCCATCGTGGTTTCGGCGATGTCCAAGGTGACGGACTTATTGTTGGACACCATGCGCAAGGCGGAAGCCGGCGACGAAACCGCGTTGGACGCCGGGCTTAAAACGCTGGAGCAGCGCCACGCGGATTGTTGCCGCCAACTGCTGTCTGCCGCCGCTCAAGAAACCGCGCTCGCCGGTGTGCATGTGCTGGTGGAAGAATTCGGCCGTATTGTCCGCGGCATCTTGATGTTGGGCGAGCGCCCTCTTCAGTCCGTCGACAAGGCCGTAGCCATTGGGGAGCGCCTTTCCGCGCTGCTGATCGCGGCATATCTGGAATCGCAGGGCGTTCGTTCCGCTGCCGTCAACGCGGCGGACGTAGTCGCAACCGATGCCGTGTTCGGCAACGCGACTCCACTGATGGACGAAACTCGCCAGCGCGCGGCGAAAGTGATCCGGCCTTTGCTGGATCAGCGCGTGTTGCCAGTGATGACTGGATTCAACGGCTCCACGACGGCCGGCCAGCCCACCACGCTCGGCCGCGGTGGCTCGGATTTTTCGGCCTCGATTCTTGCCGCCGCGCTGGACGCCCAGGAACTGTGGATTTGGACCGATGTCGACGGCATCATGACCGGCGACCCTCGCCTCATCCCCGACGCGCGCGTGCTCGACGAGATCACCTATAACGAAGCGGCGGAACTGGCCTACAACGGGGCGAAAGTTCTGCATCCGCGCACGCTGGCTCCTTTGATCGAGCGCCACATTCCCGTGTGGAGCAAGAACAGCTTTGCGCCGGAGAAACCGGGCACGCGCATCGTGGCGAAGCTGGCCGAGGAACACCCCGGCGGGCCGCGCGCCGTAACCTCCATGCGCGAAGTGGCTCTCCTTTCCGTGGAGCCCGAAGCCGGCATGGTTAGCGGCACCAAGCTAATGGCGGAGGCTCTGGAAGTCCTGGAGGCCAAGGGAATCGAGCTGCTGTGCATCACCAGCTCGAGTTACCGGCAGAGTTTTTGTTTTCTGGTCCGGCAAGCCGAATTGAAACCTGCTCTCGAAGGCCTGGAGCAGGCTTTTGCGCTGGAACTCACCCATGGCTACCTCAAGCCGATTCAAGTGGATACCAACGTGAGCCTGATGGCCGTGGTGGGCGAAGGCATGCGCGGAACGCCGGGTCTGGCCGGCCGCGTTTTTACAGCGATTTCGCGCCAGAGGATCAACATCATCGCCATCTCCCAGGGGTCGAGCGAACTGACCATCGTGGTGGTGGTCCACCGCGACGGACTGGACCAGGCCGTCCGCGCCGTGCACGCCGAATGCGGACTCGGCAGACCCGCTCCCCCGCGCGTTGGGTGAGGCAGCCCCTTGGAGTACAATGAAAACTAGGCGATTCCGCCTCCAGTAGGAGTTTTCTCGAAATGTTCAATCTGTTTCACGGCAACGCCAAGGCCATGCGTTATCTGTTGATTATCCTGTTGTCATTGGTGGCCATCTCCATGGTGACCTACTTGATTCCAGGCACGGGGATGACGCCGAGCGCAACGGACTTGGGCGCCAACGTCGTCGCGGAAGTGGGCGACCAGACGGTGACCGCGAACGAGGTCAGGGCCGCCGTGGACCGGTTGACCGCCTCCGGGCAATTGCCGCGTGACGCCATTTCGGTCTACCTGCCGCAGATGGCCGATCAAATTATCCAGGATCGCGCGGTCATGTACGCGTTCGACAAGATGGGCCTCAAGGTGACCGATGAGGAAGTGCTGGCCGGGCTGATGTCGATTTATCCCGAGCTTTTCAAGGACGGCAAGCTCACCTCGCCCGATCAGTTGGCGCAGGTCATGGAACAGCAGCAGCGCCTGACTCTGGCAGAGGGTCTGGATGCCATGCGCCGGCAGCTCTTGCTGCGCAAGGTTCAAAATCTGGCGTATAGCACGGC
The DNA here is from genome assembly GCA_945861625.1 of Candidatus Sulfopaludibacter sp. SbA3. Lineage (GTDB taxonomy): Bacteria > Acidobacteriota > Terriglobia > Bryobacterales > Bryobacteraceae > Palsa-187. The sequence goes on along the minus strand of CAMAVI010000021.1, from coordinate 27,470 downwards.
GGTGGTCACCCCCCAGGAAGTCGACAAGGTGATCATCCAAAAGCATCAGACCGCCAAAATCGAGTACGTTGCGTTTCCGCCCGCGAAGTTCCGCGACAAGGTGAAGGCAACACCGGAAGACTTGCGCAAAGCGTTCGATGCCGGCAAAGCGCAGTATGCGTTGCCGGAGAGGTATTCGTTCCAGGTCGTGGTCGCCGATCAGGCCAAGTTTGAGAAAGGCCTGACCGTGAGCGAAGCGCAGATGCGGGCGGCGTATGCTTCCTCCATGGATAGCTTCCGCTCTCCGGAACGCGTGAAGGCGCGGCACATTCTGCTGATGACGCAGGGCAAACCGGAAGCGGAGAAGAAGACCGCTCTGACCAAGGCGCAGGATCTCTTGAAACAAGTCAAAGCGGGCGGCGACTTCGCGGATTTGGCCAAGAAGAATTCGCAGGACCCCGGCTCCGCGCCGAATGGCGGAGAACTGGGCTTCATCGTGCGTGGACAGACCGTGAAGGAATTTGAAAAGTTCGCGTTCTCCGCGAAGCCGAAAGACATCAGCGACATCGTGACCACGGAATACGGTTATCACATCATTCAGGCGCTCGAAAAAGAAGCGGCGCGCGTGAAGCCGTTCGATGAAGTGAAGGCCGGCATTGAGGAACAGATCAGAAAGCAGGGCGTTGGCGAGAAGGTGCAGGCGGCGGCCGACCAGGCGCGCGCGGCGCTGCTCAAGGCTCCCGGTTCGGTGGCTGAAGTTGCGAAGCAGTTTGGGTTGGATCTGATCCCGGTCAGCAAGGCGCCGTCCGGCCAGGCCATCCCTGGATTGGGCCCGGCGGCGGAAATTACGTCCGCCCTGGCCAATATGAAGCCGAACGACGTGTCGGACAGCCTGGTACTGGCGGGGAACAAGATCGCGATTGTCGTGCTCAACGAAAAGGTCCCGTCGGTTGCCGCCGAATTCTCCGCAGTGGAGAGCAAAGTGCGGGATCAATTCATGGCCACCACATCCCTTGCGCTCGCCAACGACGCGGCCCGCAAAGCGGCGGACCAGATTCGCGCGGGGGCGGACCTCAATACCGTCGCCAGGTCACTCGGCTTGGAGGTTTCCAAGACCAACGATTTTACAATGAGCGACAACGTGCCGGGTCTGGGCACGGGAGCCACCTTGAGCGACGCGTTCCTGAAACCGGTAGGCACCGTGGCCGGGCCGGTGGCCGTGCAGGACCGCAATATTGTTTACAAAGTCGTGGCTCAGCAGGCTGCCGATCCCAAGAATTTCGCCTACGAGCGGGACGTCGCCGTGCAGGAATTGAAGGGGCAAAAGGCTCGCGCGATGTACGACCTGTTCCAGGACGGTATCCTCAATCAGGCCCGGGTGGACGGGAAGTTGAAGATCCATCAAGACGCCATCCGGCAGATCGTAACCGCTTACGGACGCTAGGGCGGCCCGGTTCACGTGCAATTCATAATCGAGGTCTGGCGCAGCCTGACCGATCCGGACCGGCTGATTCATCTGCTGTCGCAGGTGATCACGGGCTGGTGGGGCTACGCGCTGCTGGCAGCCATCGTGTTTGCCGAAAGCGGTCTGCTGGTGGGTTTGTTTCTGCCGGGGGATTCGCTGCTGTTCACCATCGGCGTGGTGGCGGGAGCCGGCGATCTGGACATCGCGCGGATTGCGATGCTGCTGGTGGTCGCCTCCATCGCGGGCGATCAAAGCGGCTACTGGCTGGGTCATCGCGCGGGGCCGCGCATTTTTTCACGCCAAGATTCGCGCGTCTTTAAACAGGAATACGTGGTGCACACCCAGGCCTTTTACGCCAAGCATGGGGGCAAGACGCTGATTTACGCGAAGTTTGTGCCCATCGTGCGCACCTTCGCGCCCTTCATGGCGGGCGTGGGGCGCATGCCGTACTTGCGCTTCCTGTCGTTCAACGTATTCGGCGGGCTGGGTTGGGTGCTTTCCATGACGTTCGCCGGGTACTGGCTGGGGGGAGTGCCTTTGATCCGCAGGCATTTTGAGATGGTAGTGATCGGCATCGTCGTGGTCAGCGTGCTGCCCGTGGTTGTGCATTACTTGCAATCGCGGCGCGCGGTCCGGAAATGAGTCAGCGCGGGCGTGGCACGGTCAGTTCCTGAACCGCCTGCCGCACCAGGGGATCGCGCAACATCTCGATTTGATCGCCGCGCTCCACACCGAACTTGAGATTCACGATCTCCTGCTTCAGCTTGCTTTGAATCAGATCCCGGTCGCGCAGCCAATCGGCGATACCGGGCTGAATGTCACGCTGCGACAGGTACACCTTGATCTCATCCAGAATCTCGGGAGTCACGTCGAAGTCCTGGCCGACCTCGTGTCTCTGGACGAATTCGCCAGCAAAGCTGGTCAGTGCGCCGCTGCCCTCCAGCACATACATCAGGCGGCTCACGGGTGATGGATATACTTCCCGATCCGGCTGGATTCCGCCGCCGCCGCGCACTTCACGGCCCCCGTCCGTGCGAAAAACGCCGGGAGTGGCCTTCGCGGCAACGTCGAGCGACCCACTGGCCAGCGGTTTTTGGATCGAGCGGCCGCTGGGCGTGTAGTAAAACGCGATGGTGAGCGCCAGTCCGCTGTTTCCCGACAACGGAAACACATTTTGAACAATGCCTTTGCCGTAGCTGGGTTCACCCACGATGGTGGCCCGGTCGTGGTCCTGCAGCGCGCCGGCGAGAATTTCCGCCGCGCTGGCGCTCTTGCCGTCGATGAGGATCGCCATGGGGAACGTGTAGGGTTGGGCCAGCGCGGGCACGCGGGCTTCCTGCTGTTGCCCGTTGCGGCCGCGGATGGTGAAGATCATAGCGTTGGCGGGCAGAAACAGCGATGCCGTGTCGATGGCGGCCTGTACTACGCCGCCGGGATTATCGCGCATATCGATGACCAGGCCCTTGAGGTCCGCTCCGCCCATCTTGTCGATCGTGGCTTTCACCAGCCTGGCCGTGGGCTCTTCAAAGCTCTTGATGCGCAGGTAGCCGATGCCCGGAGCGACAAAAAATACACGATCCACGCTGGGCGCGTCGATCAGCTCCGGCGAGAGCGTCAGGCGGAACGGGCGCGCGTTGCCGGGCTTGCGTACATCCAGCACGGCGGCTTGCTGGCGGGCCTGCGACAGCAATTGGATCAACTGCTCCGGCATCAATGGTCCGAGTGGGATGTTGTTGATGGCCAGGATCTCATCGCCGGCGCTCAGGCCGGATTTGGCCGAGGGCGACCCCTCCATCGTCTGCAGTATCACGACGCGGCCCGGAATCACACTGACAATGGTTCCGAATCCCTTGGTCTCGCTTTGCTGCATCTGCTGGAGCTGCTGGAACTGGCCGGGGTCGAAGAAGATCGAATGGGGATCGAGCGTTCGCAGCATGCCGGGGATGGCGCCCTGGTAGATGGCTTGCTCAGCCGATACGGGATCGGCCGCGTTTTCGTCGGCGGCGACGAAAACGTCGACAATTTTCTTGAGGTCTTCGGCGATAGCAGCGGCGTTGGCCGCGGCTGCGTCGTCGTCAGCCAGCAAAACCGGCGTACCCAACAATAGCGCTAGCGCGAGGATGCGCATACTTACATGCTAAACCGTGTAGCTTTGCGCTCCGCGTGGCGTTCCAGCGCAAGTTCGATGAGCCGGTCGATCAGTTTCGCGTAGGGCAGGCCCGCCGCTTCCCACATCTTCGGATACATGCTGATGGACGTGAAGCCGGGGATGGTGTTGGGCTCGTTGACGTAGAACTTGCCGGTGGCCGCTTCCAGCAGGAAGTCCACACGCGCCATGCCTTCGCATCCCACCGCCTGGTAGCTGGCGATCGCTAGGCACTGGATTTCCCGCACTTGCTCCGGCGAGAGATCCGTGGGCAGAACGGTTTTCGACGTCCCCAGAATGTACTTGTCTTCGTAATCGTAGAATTCGCGCGAAGGCAGGATCTCGCAGGGGATGGCCGCGATGGGTTCCGCGTTGCCCAGCACGGCGCATTCGAATTCGCGGCCGGCAATGCCGCGCTCCACGATGACCTTGCGATCGAACTGCGCGGCGAATTCCAGGGCCGCGGCGAGTTCCTCGCGCGTTTTCGCCTTGGAGATTCCCACGGAAGACCCCAGGTTGGCCGGCTTCACAAACATCGGGAAAGGCAGGCGCGCGCAGATGGCATCCAGATCACAGGAGCCGCGCGCCACGACAACAAAATCAGCCACAGGCAGGCCGCGCTCATGCAATAAGCGTTTGGTAAATTCCTTGTCCATCGACACGGCGGAGCCCAGCACGCCCGCGCCCACGTACGGCAGGCCCGCGAGTTCGAGTAACCCTTGCATCGTGCCATCTTCACCGAAAGTCCCGTGCAACACCGGAAAAACGACGTCGATGCCCGGGTTGGCGCTGGGATCGGGCGAAATCGCGCGCGGTTCCCAGTGGCCGTTCTTGTCGATAAAAATGCGTTGGACTTCGTACCGTTGCGGGTCCATGGCGGCGATCACGGATTCGGCCGAGCGCAATGAGATTTCATGTTCGCCGCTGCGGCCTCCGTAGAGGACCGCTACGCGGAGCTTGCTCATAAGATTCGCTTCCCCAGCGCGCTGGTAGCTAATTCAACAGCCAACTGCGCCGTGCGGTTGGCCTGGTCGAGCACCGGATTTACTTCCACGATTTCAAGCGATGTCATGCGCCCGCTGTCGCAGATCATCTCCATGGCCGTGTGCGCTTCGCGATAGGTGATGCCGCCGCGCACGGGCGTGCCCACACCGGGGGCTTCGTCGGGATCGACGGCGTCCATGTCAAGAGAAAGATGAAAACCCGCGGTCCCTGCCGACACGATCGCGATGGCCTCGCGGATCACCGCGGGCAGGCCGCGCTCGTCGATGTCGCGCATGGTGAAAGGGTGCACGCCCGCGCCGCGCACGTTGAAGCGTTCGATGTCGTCGACGCTGCGCAGGCCGATCAGCGCCACGGAACCCGCTTCAATCTGCGGTGCGTAGCCTCCGATGTGCGTGAGCTCGCGCGGACCCAGGCCGATGCAACACGCCAGCGGCATGCCGTGGACGTTGCCGCTGGGACTCGTCGACGGCGTGTTCATGTCCGCGTGCGCGTCAATCCAGATCAACCCCAATTTGAGCTGCGCCTTGCGGAAGTGCCTTGCCATTCCGGAAACCGTGCCCACGGCGACGGAGTGATCCCCGCCCAGCACCACCGGCACGCGGCCGTTATCCGCGGCCTTCTCCACCATCGCGGCCAGGCGCGTGCAGGTGTGGGCGATCTGCGGAAGATAGCGGGCCTCCGTCTTGCCGACCGGAGCGCTCTCGGGTTGATCCACAATGACGTTGCCCAGGTCTTCCACTTCATAGCCGAGGGCCGCCAGTTTCTCGTTGAGGCCGGCCAGGCGAATCGCCGATGGGCCCATGTCCACGCCGCGGCGTCCCGCACCGAGGTCCATGGGCGCGCCGATGATGGCGATGTGCGATTGTTTCATGAATCAGGAGTCCCCAGCCCCTCCATTATCGCGTGCTTGCCGCCGCCGCCGCGAACAATCGTAGTAAGCTTTTTACGGAGCCACGAAAATGAATTCCAATCGACGGTGGATCAGAATTTTGTGCGCGGGATTACTGGGTGCTGCCATGGCGGCGGCGCAGAGCGGCCAAAAGCCTCCGGCGAGAGTTTTCTACGTGCCGAAGCCCATTCAGCCCACGCCGTATGAGGCTCCCATGAAGCCCTTCGTGCGGCTGGCGGACTTGAAGGCGAAGCACGCTGGACAGGCCAACTGGAGCGAACTGGTTGTGCTCGATCACAACAATCGCGCGGAAGTCATTTCCGCCGCACCGGGGACCAAGGTCCCGCGCCACTTGCACTCTGACGCTCCCGAATACTGGGTCGTGCAACAGGGTAAGATCCGCTTCGAGGTGGAAGATCCGCCGGGAAACTTTCAGACGTTTGAAGCTTCCCAGGGAGACCTGATCCTGGCGCCCGAACGCCACCTGCATTCACTCGAAGTGATCGGGAACGAACCGGCCATCCGCTACCAGGTAACGCTGCCGGATACGACCACCATCTACGAGACCAAACCCGGCACGCCGCTGAAGGGCGAAGTGTACACTCCGGTGACTCTTTCCATCGGCGACAACCCTGACGAAGTGCCGGACGAAGGCAAGCCTCGCCGCGTATTCTTCACGATCGACGAGTTGCAGAAGGAGCACGCGGGGCGCAGGGCGTGGGCCGACCTGGCCATCCGCAAGAACCGGGCGCACGCGAACGTGATCTGCGGCTACGCCGGAGACCGCAAGCGCCCCCAGGGAGACTTGGGGCACTATCACACGGATTTCGCCGAAATGTGGGTGGTGATGCGCGGCCGGCAGTCGTTTGAAATCGAAGGCATGGATACGTTCGTGGCCTCGATGGGGGATATGGTATACGCTCCCGCCAAGCGCTGGCATCAGCCGGAACCCGCGGGCGAAGGGATGTCTTGCCGGCTGGCGATGACGCCATATCCGGCGGGCAACCACCTGTATCAGCCCAAATAATTGGAGGAGCCTCATGCTGGCATCACGCATTACGAGAATCGGTTTCATGGCGCTGGTAGCGATCGCTTGTCTGGCCCAGCAGCGCGGCGGCACCGCGCGCACGGACAAAGTGGCGCCGATGAATACGGGCGCGAATCCTTATCAAGTCATTCGCGATTGGGCTACGCTGAGTCAGGAGAAAAGGCCGTGGGGCGGTTCCAACGGCGTGGCGATCGACCGGGATGGCAAGTCGGTGTGGGCCACCGACCGCTGCTCGGCCGGGATGACCCCGGGCTGCGAAGGCGTGAAGGCGAACCCGGTTCATCTCTTTGATGAGTCCGGTAAAGAGATCCGGAGTTTCGGCGGCGGGATGTTCGTGTGGCCGCACGGCATTCATGCCGATCGTGAAGGCAACGTGTGGGTGACCGACGCGCGCGCTTCGGGAGAGGCCAGGAAAGGGAGCGTCGTCATCAAATTCAGCCCTGAGGGCAAGGTTCTGATGACGCTGGGCAAGCCGGGCGTGGCGGGGAATCCTCCCGAAGCCCTCACCGATCCAACCGACGTGGTGACCGACCCGGCCAACGGTGACGTCTACGTCGCCGAGAGCCACACGGACGTGGCCGATCCCAATCTTGTGGCGCGAATTTCCGTGTTCGACAAGAACGGAAAATTTCTTCGCGTCATAGGCAAGACCGGAACGGGGCCGGGCGAGTTCCGCACGCCGCATGGACTGGAATTTGATTCCCAAGGCCGCTTGATCGTCGCCGACCGCCACAATCATCGCATTCAGATTCTGACCAAGGCGGGGAAGTTTATTGCTGAGTATGACGACTTTGGCCGTGTCAGCGGGCTGGCCATCGATAAGAATGACGTGATCTACACGGGCGATTCCGAGTCGAGCGAAAAGGTTCACCCTGGCTGGCAGAGAGGCATCCGGATCGGGAGTCTGAAAGACGGGAAAGTGACAATGTTTGTTCCGCCCCACGCGACACCCGGTTCGCCGGAGGGCGCCATGGGCGAAGGCATCGCTGTCGACGCCGCGGGGAACATCTACACAGCGGAGGCGCAACTGAGGGGCGTGACGAAGTACGTGCGGAAGTAGAGTTACCGCTTGGCCCACGCCATTCCGTCCGGACCCGTTCCTTTTCCCGGCGAGAAGCGTTTGGTGACGCTCAAAGCCTTGAGATCGATCACGGCGACTTCGTCATCGCCAGTGACCGCCACGAACGCGCGCTGGCCGGAGGGTTCGATCAGAATGCCTTCTGGACTGGAACCCAGCCGCATGCGCTTCACTTCTTCGCGCGAGGCCACGTCGAAGATCACCAGTTCGCCGCCGCCCATGTCGGAGACCAGCGCCAGCTTCCCGTCCGGAGTAATCTTGACGCGATTGGCCCGCCTGGTATTGGTTGCGAAGGTCTGCTTCAACTTTTTGGAAGCCACATCCACGATGGCCATCTTGCCGTCACCGTAGGTGGCGGTCCACAGCTCTTTGCCATCCGGAGTAAGGTCGAAGCCCTCGGGTCCCTCGCCAACGGGCACCGCCGTTTGCGTCCAGGCTGTTTGCGACCCACGCTCGCCGCGTTCGGCAATGGTGACGGTTCCGGAGATCATGTTCGTGGTGAACAGCTTCGAATTGTCGCGGCTCATCGTTACCATGTGGGTCATCGCCTGACCGGTGGAAACCAGGCGCTCGATCTTGCCCGTCGCGGGATCGTAGGTGGCGACGAGCCTGGCGGTTTCCGAAGCGAACACGGCTTTGCCGTCCATCGCGGCGATGCCGTGCACTCCGCTGAGTTGGCCGACATCGACGCGGCGCTCCTTTTGCGCGACCAGGTCGATGACGGAGATGGAGCGTCCGCCGCGCCCGTAGTTGCTCACGAAGGCCCACTTGCCGTCAGCGGAAGTGGCCACTTCGTGCGGGTCATCACCCGTCGGCACTTTAGCCACGACCGCGAACGACACGGGATCGACGATGGCCAGCGTCGCCTCTTCTTTGTTCAGGACCAGCAACGCGGGCGACGGCGTATCGGCGGCGTGCGCCAGGACGGAAATCAGGGTCGCAAGGAAAAGGAAGCTCGGAGCGCGCATGCCCCTATTATTCCCTTACGGCCGCGTGCGGTAAAGCATGCGGGGGAAGGCGATGGTTTCGCGGATGTGCTCCAGGCCGCACATCCAGGCCACGAAGCGCTCGACGCCCATGCCGAAGCCGGCGTGCGGGACCGAGCCGTAGCGGCGCAGGTCGAGATACCAGTCGAAGGCTTCCGTCGGCAGATTGTGTTCCTTCAGACGGCGCAGCAGCAGGTCCATGTCATGAATACGCTGGCCGCCGCCGATGACTTCGCCATAACCTTCGGGCGCGATGAAATCGACGCCCATGGCGACCTCGGGACGGTCCGCCGCGGGCTGAAAGTAGAACGCTTTGACGCGTGACGGATAGCGGTCGACCATCACAGGGCGATCCAGATCGTCAGTCAGCAGCGTTTCATCCGTATTGCCGAAGTCGGTGCCCCACTGGATCTCGCTGCCTTTGGCTTGCAGCTTGACCACAGCTTCGTCGTAACTCATGCGATGGAACGGAGCGCGGACGGCTTCGAGCTTGCTGACATCGCGTTCGAGATCTTTCAACTCTTCCTTACGGTTTTCCAGGACGCGGCCGATGACCGCGACGATGAGTTCCTCGCCGACGCGTTTGATGTCTTCCAGATCCGCATAGGCCATCTCGGGCTCCACCATCCAGAATTCGGTGAGGTGGCGGCGGGTCTTGGATCTCTCCGCGCGGAACACGGGGCCGAAGTTATAGACCTTGCCGAAGGCCATGGCCGTGGCTTCGCCGTAGAGCTGGCCGGACTGGGTCAGGTAAAGTTTTTCTTCGTCGAAGTAATTGACTTCGAAAAGGGTAGACGTGCCCTCGCACGCGGCGGGCGTAAAAATGGGCGTGTCCACCAGGATGAAACCGTTCGAATCGAAGTATTCGCGGATGGCCTTGATCACCTCATGGCGGACGCGGAGCGCGGCGTGCTGGCGGCGGCTGCGCAGCCACAGGTGGCGATGATCCATCAGGAAATCAATGCCGTGTTCCTTCGGAGTAATGGGATACGGCATGTCTTCAGGCACGCGCTGGACGATCTGCGCGCTTTCGACGTCCAGCTCGTAGCCGCCGTGAGCGCGTGGTTCGGCGCGCAGTTTTCCGCGCACGATCAGCGAGGACTCTTGCGTGAGGTCCTTCAACGTTTCGAAAGTTTCCTCGGGCAAATTGCTCTTTACGGCGACGCACTGGATCACGCCGCTGCCGTCGCGCACCTGCGGGAAACAGATTTTGCCGCCGCGGCGGAGGTTGTAGAGCCAGCCGGCGATTTCGACGGATTCTCCGACGTGGCGGCCGACGTCTGAAATCGCGATACGGAGAACGGGGTTCTCAGGATTCATGGACGGTTTCCAGGCTCTCCAAGGTGTCGAAAACTTTGCGCACCGCGTCAAAAGGACGCTCGAGTTCAGGCGCCTCGCGAAGCTCCAGCAACAGCGGATAGCGGTCTTCCTGGGATTGTAGAACCGGCATCACGCGCGACCAGTCGATAGTGCCGCCGGCGGCGCCGGGGAACAAATGGGAATCGGCGGTTCCGTCGTTGTCATGTACGTGCGTGGAACGAATGCGGTTCTTCAACATCCGGTAGGCAGTCTCCACGCCTTCGTTCATGTGCGCGTGGCCCACGTCGAAGCAGACATTGAGATTCAAGTGAGTGATCCCCAGGAACCGCAGCAGCCCTTCGGCGCTCGAAAAGGAGTTGGGGATGTTTTCGAGCAGCACTTCCACGCCCCGTTGCCGGGCGAACAGACTGATTTCTTCGAGTGCCGTGAAGGCTGCCTCCACAAAACGATCGTCGAACTCCTGGCCGGTAACGCCGATGTGTTGAATCAGGTAACGATAGGGCACCGTCTCGGCGATCTCCAACGCGCGTTTGATTTCGTCGAGCATCGGGATGCGCTTGCCCTTCACCGGCTCAGTGATATTGATCACGGCTTGCGGCCCGGAGCGCGCGCCGGCCTCATCGTTATACAGGGGCGAATGCAGGGAATGCAGCTTTAGTTCGGAATCGCGAAACCAGTAGCCCAGTTCGGAGATCTGGGCGCGATTGTGATAATCCAAATGCTGGCGGGCGCAAAACAGTTCGACCAGGGGAATGCCGGCATCCCAGATGCGGTCGAGCCACACCGTGGTCAGGCGGTGGTTGACCAGCACGTGGGTCGAAAGAGCGCGTTGCATGCGTAGAATTCTAGTATCCCGCAGCTTTGCCGATCCAGCGGGAATCGGCCGCTCCCTCCAGCCATCCGCCTTGGATCAGAATCGCCTCCACCCGCGCCAGGACGATGCCGGGCGAAGATTCGACGTCGTGGCCCAGCGCCTTCAAGCGCGCGACTGCGGCAGGCGAGATGCCCTGTTCCAAATAGAGCTTATCCGGCATCCATTGGTGATGGAAGCGCGGCGCGTCGACGGCATCCTGGATATTCATATGGAAATCGACAACGTTGAGGATCGCTTGCAGCACGGATGTGATGATTCTGGGGCCGCCCGGTGCGCCGAGGACCATGTAGGGCTTGCCGTCGCGCAGGATGATCGTAGGAGTCATGGCCGAAAGCGGCCTCTTGCCGGGCTGGATGGCGTTGGCTGAACCTTGCAGCAATCCAAACATATTTGGCGCTCCGGGCTTGGACGTGAAGTCGTCCATTTCGTCATTGAGCAGGAAACCCAGGCCGGGAACGGTGATGCCGTTGCCGTAGCCGTTGTTAAGAGTGTAGGTCACTGCCACGGCGTTGCCTTCGGCGTCAACAATGGAATAGTGCGTGGTCTCCATGCCCTCGCTTCCGCTCGGCTTGCCAGGGCTGAGCTGCTTGCTCGGCGTGGCGCGGTTCGTGTTGATCGAGGCCCGGCGCCCGCGGATGTACGCAGGATCGAGGAGCCCAGCCAGCGGTTGCTTGACGAAATCCGGATCGCCCAGGTACTGGCTGCGATCCGCGAAAAAGCGCCGCATCACTTCGGTGGTGTAGTGAATGGCGGCCGCCGAACCCGCGCCGGTCTTCTGATACTCGCTGCCTTCGAGCATGCCGAGCATTTGCAGGAGGCCGATGCCGCCGGAACTCGGCGGCGGCGCGGTGATCATGGTTAGGCCGCGATAAGTCCCTGTCAGCGGTTTGCGTTCCACGGCCGTGTAGTTCGCCAGATCCGCGAGCGTGATCAGCCCCCCGTGCTTGGCCATTTCCGCAGCCAGGCGCTTGGCCGTTTCACCCTGGTAGAAGTCGCGGCTTCCGGAACTGGCGATGCGCCGCAGTGTCGCGGCCAGCTCCGGCTGGATCAGCCAGTCGCCCGGGTGAAAGTACGCACCGTTCTTTTGAAAAATTCGCCTCGACTCGGAATCCCGGGCGAGATTGGTTGCCGCTTGCAGCGACTCAGCCGCGCGTGGCGCCAGAGGAAATCCTTTGGCCGCGAGTTCGATCGCGGGCGCAATCGCTTCCCCCCACTTCTTGCGTCCGTACTTAGAGTGCGCGAGTTCGAAGCCGCGTACCGTGCCGGGGACTCCCGCCGAACGCCATCCTTCAATCGAATCGTGCGTCGGGTTGCCCTGCTTGTCCAGATACATGTCGCGCGAGGCTTTGCCGGGGGCGCGTTCGCGAAAATCAATGAAGGTGGAGCGGCCATCGGCCAAGCGGATTAACATGAATCCGCCGCCGCCCAGGTTTCCGGCAAAGGGATGCGTGACAGCCAGCGCGAAGCCCACCGCGACCGCGGCGTCCACTGCGTTGCCTCCCGCTTTCAGGACGAAGACGCCCGCGTCGGCCGCGAAGGACTCCTCAGCCACAACCATGGCATGCCGGGCGCGCACGGGTTCGCCGGCGTAAGCGAACGCCGCGCAGACCAGAGGAATCCCCAGGAATCTGGTGACGAAACGCGGCATGCCCGATTGTACTAAGCCCATTGCCGAAGGGGGGCTTGTGTCGGAGGAGGGCTCGTGCAGGGACCAGCGAAAAGCTGGTACAATTTATAAATTCACCTAACGGGATCCCAGTCTGCTCTCGTAAAACGGCCAGGTTGCTAGTTTTCACATTACGGAGCGTATATGACTAGGTTGTCGTTGTTATTCCTTTCTCTGTGTTCCTTTGCCGCGGCGCAGTCCGCCCCGGATCTCGAAAAAAGACTCGCTGACTTGGAAAAGGCTGCCAAAGCCGCCCAAACCGCTGGCGATAACTCGTGGATGCTGACCAGCTCCGCGCTCGTGTTGATGATGACCGGCCCCGGTCTGGCCTTGTTTTACGGAGGCCTGGTCCGCCGCAAGAACGTCCTCTCGACCATGATGCACAGCTTCGTTCTGATGGCCGTGGTCAGCGTGCTGTGGGCGGTGGTGGGCTATAGCATCGCCTTTGACGAAGGCAACCCCTTCTTCGGAGGCTTAAAGTACCTCTTCTTAAACGGCGTCGGAGCGGACCCCAACGGCGACTACGCCGGTACCATCCCGCAAGCCACGTTCATGGTGTATCAGTTGATGTTCGCGATCATCACACCCGCGTTGATATCCGGCGCTTTCGCGGAACGGATCAAATTCTCCGGCATGCTGTTGTTCACCACCCTGTGGTTGCTGATCGTGTATCTCCCCATGGCGCACATGGTGTGGGGCAAGAATGGGTTCCTGGGGGCCACCTGGGGAAAAATTCCCACGTTCGACTTCGCGGGCGGAACGGTAGTGCACATCACTTCCGGCGTTTCCGCGTTGGTGTGCGCTCTGTACCTAGGAAAACGCAAGGGATTCGGCACCGACCCGATGCGTCCCCACAGCCTGGTGTTGAGTACGGTGGGTGCGTGTCTGCTGTGGGTGGGTTGGTTCGGCTTCAACGCGGGCAGCGCATTGGCCGCTAACGCTCTGGCCACCAGCGCTTTCGTTGCCACCCACTTCGCCACTGCCGCGGCCGCGCTGGGATGGATGGTCGCCGAGTGGATGAAAACTGGCAAGCCGAGCATCCTGGGTGCTATTTCCGGGGCAGTGGCGGGCTTGGTCGCGATCACGCCCGCTTCCGGATTCGTCACTCCCATGCCGGCCATGCTGATCGGACTCATCGCGGGCGTTGTTTGCTACCTGATGGTGAGCGTGGTCAAGAGCAAGTTCGGCTATGACGATGCTCTCGACGCATTCGGCGTGCACGGGATCGGCGGCACCATCGGGGCCATCCTGACCGGCGTGTTCGCCACCAAGGAAGTGAATGACCTGCGCATGGGCATGCCCATGGGCCTGATCGATGGTAACGCCGGCCAGGTGGTGAATAATATGATCGGAGCGGCGATTGCCTGGGGATTGGCGATCGTGGGCACGTTGGTCATCCTGAAAGTTTGCGACGCTGTGACTGGAGTGCGCGCGGATGAAACGGCGGAGATCGACGGCCTGGATCTCAGCATGCACGGCGAAGAGGGATATAACTTCGAGGCCTAAGACCGAACGCAGAGGAATTCACCATGAAAAAAATTGAAGCCATTATCCAGCCGCACAAAATCGAAGAGGTTAAGGAAGCGCTCAAGAAAATCGGCATCGACGGTATGACCATCACCGAGGTTCGCGGGCACGGTCGCCAGAAGGGCCACAAGGAGGTCTACCGGGGCATGGAGTACCAGGTGGATCTGCTGCCCAAGGTGAAAATCGAACTGGTGGTGCCGGGCGGGCGCGCCGAGGAAGTCATCAAGACTCTGGCAGACGCGGCGCGCACCGGCAAGATCGGTGACGGCAAGATTTTCGTGTTCGACGTCGCCGAGGCCATCCGCATCCGCAACGACGACCGCGGGGAAATCGCGCTGTAACCTATAGGCGGTGGCCGCTGCTCATCGCCGCCAGCCTTTGTTTGGACATCGCGCCGGGTCCTGCGTATCGCTGGGCTCGGCCGCGATGGGCCGGATCTCCCGCTGGCATCGGGAATTTGGCAATTGAGGATTAGCTCGCCATTACGGCGATGCTTGCCGGCGCCAAGGGACACCGCGCCAAAATAGTCGATCGGATTGTATCTTCTCTTGCCGGCCTCGGCGTAAGGAACCTGCTATCGTGCCGTGCAGGCAACAAAAGCCCATTTTGCAGGAGAACGAATGCGCAACTTCGCTTATTTAATGATCATCGCAGGAGTCGCGGCAGCCCAAAGCGCACACTTCGATTACCGCGTGATAGCAACCACGAAGACCTCGACGCTCGAACGAGAAATGAATGAAGCCGCCGACGCAGGTTTTGCGTTCGTGGACGCAATGGGTGGGCAAACCGCTTTCGGCGGCAAGGAAGGCGTAGTCACGATGATCAAAGACTTAGGCCGATCCGAGGCCCAGCGGCTCACCTACCGCCTTTTAGCGACCAACAAGACTTCGACCATGCAGAAGGAAATGCAACAACTCGGAGACGAAGGATTTGAATATAGAGCCCAATCGGTTTTTAGTACGTCCTTCGGTGGTCAGGAAGTGGTCGTAATTATGGAGCGCGATCGCGCGAAACCACTTCAAAAGATCAGTTATCGCCTTATTGCAACAACAAAAACATCGACCATGCAGAAGGAACTCCGGGAAGCGGGAGAAGGCGGCTTTCGGGCCGTGGGAATGACCGTGGCGAAGAGTGCCTTCGGAGGTAGTGAAGTCATCAGCATTCTTCGGGGTGAGTGATGCGATGGATTGCGCTGCCGCTGTTGTTAGCCCTTCCGGCTCTCGCCGAATTTGACGACAACTTGTATAGGTCGCTCACGGAAAAGCAGGCGCGGAATCTTATAACCACGGCGCGGGTCAATGGGCGCGCGGGCGGAGCGTTCGACTTCCGGGTCACGAGTACCGATCGCAGCTTCAATTACAAACTCCGGGCTACTTGGATTGCGCAAGATGTTTCATCCGCTCTCGCCCGTGAATTAGTCTCCGCCAAGGGTGTTCTCGAAGAAAGGGCGTTGAGCGCGTTCCGAGCCCTGGATGATGATTGGTACTACTTCTTGGTGGAATTGGACCCAAGAGAGGGCTCAGGCGTGATACCCCGGGGCTGGGTAGCCCGATTCGGCCCACAGGCCCAGCCCAACCGCGCTGTCTTAGGCGAGGTCTTGCCCGAAACGGAGGCGTGGAATCTAGTTGCCAGAGCATTCCCGCGTGACTATGCGTATGACATTTTTCTTATACGAGTTGCCAAGAAAACCGGTGACAACAAGACCTTGGAGATGACCGATTCCGAAGCTGAGTTGACCGTAGGAATCTACAACAAAATCGGACACGTGCGTTGGCCGTTACCTGAACGTAGCCGATAGCGCGTTCAAAGTGGTGTCAGTTAAGAGGCGGGATTGAGGACGACCTAAAGTTTCTTCGGCCATTTCTGCCGCCCGTGGAACACCGCGAGTAGTTCCAATGTGCCGTTCCGGACCCAATAGGGAATGACATACGGAGTGCCAGCCACGACCAATTCGCGCGTCCCTGTGATGCGGCCGGGTCTGCCGATGTGCGGTTGCGTGGTCAGGAGTTCCACAGCATCCAAAATCTGTTGAGCCACGCGATCGGTGCCGCGCGGGCTATCCTCGGCACTATAGTCGCGAAGAGCGGCCAAGTTGCCGATCGCTCGCCGCGACCAGATAACCTTCATCGCGGCGCTTTGCCTTCGGAGGGCTTACCCCACGAACGTAGCCATTTGGCGACGCGATCGTGGCTGACTACGTTCCCCGCCTCCACGTCGACGATCCCAGCCAGGATTTCTCCCATCTGCCACTCCTCCGCCTCGACATAGGCGGTGATCGCCTCGGCGGCCAGGAACGACTTCGAGCGCTTTGACCGGCGCGCCAGCGCGTCCAGCCGTCTTTTTGTAAGAGCATCGATGCGGACCGAAAGAGTTTCCGTCATGGGTTGTGTGTAATTGTATACACCCTAACACAATACAGCATTGCTGGTTTCCTTGCCAAGCCCTGCGCTGCGACTTAGCCCCTGCGGTCTTTGGCCAAGATCAACTCCTGAATGTGGACCAGATCCGTGGGATAGTTGCCCGTGTAGCAGGCGTAGCAGTAGTTGTGCTCGTGGTCGCCCACGGAATCACGCAGCCCGGTGAGCGACAGATAGCCGAGCGAGTCGGCCTCCAAAAAGCGGCGGATTTCTTCCACGGTATTGTTGGCGGCGATCAGTTCCGCCACGCTGGGCGTGTCGACGCCGTAGAAGCAGGACGAAATCGTGGGCGGACAGGAAATGCGCATATGCACTTCGCGAGCTCCGGCTCCGCGCACCATGCGGACAATCTTGCGGCTGGTGGTGCCGCGGACCAGCGAATCGTCCACCAAAATGACCCGCTTGCCTTCCAATAAATGGCGTACGGGATTAAGTTTCAATTTGACGCCAAAATCGCGGATGGCCTGTGAGGGTTCGATAAACGTGCGGCCCACGTAGTGATTGCGGATCAGCGCCTGGCGGAAAGGAATGCCCGACTCCGACGAGTAACCGAGCGCGGCGGGCACGCCGGAATCCGGAACCGGTACAACGATATCGGCATCCACGGGATGCTCAATCGCCAAGCGGCGCCCCAGTTGTTCGCGGGATTCTTCCACGGGGCGGCCGAAGACGATGGAATCCGGGCGCGAAAAATATACGTGCTCAAAGACACAATGGGCGCGATCGCGGACCGGGGCATAGCGTTCCCGCGTGATGCCGTCTTTGCCGACGATGACCATTTCGCCCGGCTCCACGTCGCTCAGGTAGACGGCGTTAATCAGGTCAAAAGCGCAGGTTTCGGAGGCAAACACGTAACACATCGCGCCGCCCGACATCTCCATTTGTCCGAAAGCCAGCGGCCGGAATCCGTGCGGATCGCGCGCGATAATGATGCGGTCTTCGGCCAGGAAGACCAGCGAAAAAGCGCCCTCCAGTTGCAGCAGGGCTTCGCGCAGAGCTCCCGGTAGAGTTTTTTCGCGGGACCGTGCCACCAAGTGCAAAATGACTTCGGTGTCGCTCGATGCCTGGAAAATGGAGCCTTCGCGCTCCAGTTCACGCCGCAATTCACCGGCATTGGTGATGTTGCCGTTGTGCGCGACGGCGACCTGCCCTTTATTGCAGGCGACCGAAAACGGCTGGGCATTTAAGAGGACGGTGTCGCCGGCTGTTGAGTAGCGCGTATGTCCAATCGCCAACTCGCCCGGCAGCGTGCCGAGCACTTCGGGAGTAAAGATATCCGCCACGTGGCCCATGCTCTTGTGATTACGGATGTGGCGGCCGTCGCTGGTTGCGATGCCGGCGCTCTCCTGTCCGCGATGTTGCAACGCGTACAAGCCCAGGTAGGTGAGATTAGCCGCTTCGGGGTGGCCGTAGATGGCGAAAACGCCACATTCGTCTTTGAACTTATCCAGCGGAAAAGTGTCAAACATGAGCGGGTGCCAGCTGCTCCGCCAGCGCATTCTCCCAAACCTGCTTGAGACGGTCGACGGGGGAGTCGATCCAGGTCGCGGAGCCGTCCCCAATCCGCACCCTCCCATTCATTGTAACGCCGATGCGTAGCGCTTCGACGTTGTACTTACGCGCGATCTCTTCGATCCGCTCTGGCACGGCGGTCGAAATCAAGATTCGCGATGGGCCTTCGTGGAATAGCGCGAACTCAGGCCGCGCATGAGTAGGGATTTCGATCGAAGCCCCGATGCCGCTGTAGGCGCATTCGGCAAGCGCGACCGCCAGGCCGCCATCGCTGACATCGTGCGCGGATTCCGCATGTCCGTGATTGACAATGTCGCGGATGGCCGACTGCACACGCTTTTCGTAGTCCATATCGAGCGCGGGCGGCAGCCCCCACATCGATTGCAAGATGACTTTCGCGTACTGTGTGCCGCCGAAGCGGGTCGCGTCGGTTGTGCCGATGCCGCCGAGCAGCATCACCGTGCGCCCCTGGTGTTTGAACGGAATGGTCACGGGCCGCGTGGTCGGCAGCAAGCCGACGATGCCCATCACCGGCGTCGGCCAGATGGCCTCGCCGAGAGTTTCGTTGTACAAGCTGACGTTGCCGCCCGTGATCGGCGTCTCAAAGTGCGCGCACGCCTCCGCCATGCCTTCGATGGCTTCTACCAATTGCGCCATGATCTCCGGGCGCTCCGGATTGCCGAAATTCAGATTGTTGGTCGCCGCCACCGGCGTCGCGCCCACCGTCGAAATATTGCGGCAGCATTCGGCGACGATCAGCTTCGCGCCTTCGCGCGGATCGAGCGCGCAGTAGCGCCCGTTGCCATCCAGCGACATGGCCACGCTGGTGCCGGTTTCCTTGATGCGCACGATGGCCGCGTCGCCGCCCGGGCCCGCGATGGTGTTGGTGCGTACCATGTAGTCGTACTGCTGCCAGATCCAGCGCTTGGAACACAGATCGCCGGAGCCCACCAGAGCCAGCAAGTCGGCATTCAAGTCTTTGCTGGAAAATTCAGGCGCCTCCATCGGCGCCGGGCGGTACGGCTTCACCCCGTGCGGACGATCATACAGGGGCGCTTCGTCCGCGAGTTCGCGATTGGGGATCTCCGCCACCACTTTGCCGTGATCTTTCACCCGCAGGATGCCGTCGCCAGTCACCTCGCCAATGGTGACAGCGTCCAGACCCCACTTTTTGAAGACGGCGAAAACTTCATCCTCGCGGCCCTTTTCGGCCACCAGCAACATGCGCTCCTGCGATTCGGAGAGCATGATCTCATAGGGAGTCATGCCGGTTTCGCGCTGCGGGACGCGCGCCAAGTCGAATTCGATGCCGGTTTCCGCGCGGCTCCCCATCTCGCACGTGGAGCAGGTCAGTCCGGCGGCGCCCATATCCTGGATGCCGACGATGGCCCCGGTTTTCATGGCCTCCAGGCACGCTTCGAGCAGAAGCTTTTCCATGAACGGGTCGCCCACCTGCACGTTGGGGCGTTTGCCTTGGGAATTTTCGTCGAACTCTTCGGAGGCCATGGACGCGCCCTTGATGCCGTCGCGGCCCGTCTTCGCGCCTACATAAATCACCGGATTGCCGATGCCGGTCGCGCGGCCGAAGAAAATTTCATCGTGGCGGAACACGCCGAGCGCGAACACATTCACCAGAGGGTTGCCGTTGTAGCAGGGCTCGAACACCGTTTCGCCGCCGACGGTGGGCACCCCGAAGCAATTTCCGTAGTGCGAAATGCCGCTGACCACGCCTTCGACGATGCGCTTGTTGCGCGCGCCGTTGTCCGGATCGTCCATGGGGCCGAAGCGCAGCGCATCCATCACGGCGATGGGCCGCGCGCCCATGGTAAAGATGTCGCGCAGAATGCCGCCGACTCCCGTGGCCGCGCCCTGGAAGGGCTCAATGAAACTGGGGTGATTGTGCGATTCGATCTTGAACGCGATTGCATAGCGGTCGCCGTTGGGGGCCGCGCCGATGTCGATAATGCCCGCGTTCTCGCCCGGGCCCACCAGCACCCGGCTGCTCTTGGTCGGCAGCTTCCTCAGGTGGATGCGCGAACTCTTGTAGGAACAGTGCTCGCTCCACATCACCGTGAAGATGCCCATCTCCGTCTCGTTCGGTTCGCGCTTCAGGATGGAGCGGACTTTATCCAGTTCGGACGGCGTCAGGTCGCTCATGCGTTTGCGGTGGTCAGGGACTGAATCATGGATTCGAGGATCACTTTGCCGTCCGTGCAGCCGAGCAGCGCGTCGGAAGCGCGCTCGGGATGCGGCATCATGCCCATCACATTACGCTTTTCGCTGCAGATGCCGGCGATGTCGTCGAGCGATCCGTTGGGATTATCGACGTAGCGCAAAACGACGCGGTCGTCGCGGCGCAGTGAAGCCAGCGTGGCGTCGTCGGCGAAGTAGCAGCCATCGCCGTGCGCCACGGGAACCGTCAGGATCTGGCTCTTGGCAGCCGAGGCGGTGAACGGAGTGTTGGTGGTTTCGACGCGCAGTTGCACGGGCCGGCAGACAAACTTGAGATCGCGATTGCGGAGTAGGGCGCCGGGGAGCAATCCGCTTTCCACCAGCACCTGGAAGCCGTTGCAGATGCCCAGCACCAGCCCTCCCGACGCCGCGAATTCGCGGACCGCGTTCATGACCGGGGAAAACTTGGCGATGGCACCGCAGCGCATGTAATCGCCGTAGGAGAAGCCGCCCGGCAGAATCACCGCGTCGACCGGGCCCAGCGTGCGCGAATCGTGCCAGATGAATTCGGCGGAATGGCCTAGATTGTGTGAAACGGCGTACCAAGCATCGTGGTCACAGTTGCTGCCCGGAAACACGACGACACCGAAGCGCATGGGAGGAAGCTTCATTGTAACAAACGGGGTGGCGGAGCGACAATGCTCCAGTAGAGTTTCCGGCAGTGCTTTCCGGCGCTCGGTCGAACTCGACCCAGTGGTATTCCAAAAGGGTGCTTGTCCGGCAGGATCATCAAGCAGAAACGCTGACGGGTGTTTCTAATGACGCCCACGTGTACACTGACTAGGGCGGGTCCGTTTGAACCGCCGGAGTGGAGATGAATGCGAGTTATAGGATTTACATTCATTGCACTGAGCATGATGGTCCTGACCGGCAGCGTGTGGGGACAAGCCAAGGCGCCGGCCAAGGAACGAATCATCAAGGGTGCTCCGGCCTCCGCGAAAGCTTCTCCGGAGGCAACTCTGCTCGCCCATGTCCAGATTGTGAAAGCGCCTGATGGCAAATGGAAGTGCTTGAGTATGGGCGGACGAGTGTGCTCCGCTGATGAGCGGCAGGCAACTACTACGGTCACCAAATCGCGGAGTAACGTCAAGAACAATATGGTCATAGCTCCGGACGGGACTATTCAATGCGTCACTACGGCCGATAACAAACCCTGCGCGGACATAGTGTTCCAGGAGTTATCCGCGGAGGTCAAGAAAGCAATTACAAAAGGTGGGCAATCAGGTTTTTAGCGCAACGGTCCTGTCCTGGAAGCTTTGACCCAAAAGTAATGGGACCGGCAAGAATCGGTTCCGCGCTACTGGCGATGGAAGCGACGTTCACCCATTTCTCGGACGGCACGGGCCACAAAAACCGCATGCAGGGGAACGACTTCGCGCAGAGCGTGATGTACACGCGCGGCGTTCACCGTTTACAGCGTCTTCTGCGCTTCGCTACTTACTTGTCCAGTTAAGTCTTGGGCGCCGCCAGCACCGGTGCGTGCGTCAGTAACGCGTCTTCAAACGAATAATCCTGTTTGGCTGCGTGGTTGTGGCGCAGATACCACTTGTAGGTTTCCGCCAGGCCGGTTGCGAAGTCCGTCGGTTTGAATTTCAAGACCCGCTGCGCCTTGGCCGTCACTTCCGTGATGGGCGGCATGTCCAGATAGATACCGAAGTACATCTTCGGACCCATGGGGTGTCCACCGGCGCGCATCAGGTACTCGCGCGGGATGCGCACGAACTTCGCGGGTTTCCGGCACGTTTTGGCCAGCGCATCGACAAAATCCGACTGCGCCACCGGGCGCGCGTTGGCGATGTTGAATGCGTGACCCACGGCAGCGCTCTCCGTCATGGCACGCAGCGCGGCAGTCACCAGATCCTTCACATAAATAAATTGCATCAGGCGGCGCCCATCGCCCGGAACGATGATCGGGCGTCTCGCGCGCAGGCGATCCCAGAAAAACGCTTCGCGATAGAGCGGGTTCTCGGGCCCGTAAACAAAAGGTGGCCGCAACGTCACGGCCGGCAGGCCGATGCGCTGATGCAGACGGAACAGAGCCCGCTCGCTCGTAGCCTTATTGCGGACGTAGAGATCGGCGGCGTCATCGGGCGCCAGCGCATCACCTTCGTGGTGATTCAGTCCATCGCCGTAGGCCGCGACGCTGGACATGAAAATATACCGGTGTAACGGTCCATTGACCGCGCGCACCGTGCCTTCCACATGCGCCGCGGTGGTGCCGTGCTGCCAATCGTAGACGTTGTCGAATACGACCTCAAAGCTCTTGCCGGCCAGCGCGGCCTTCATCGCGCGCGGGTCGTTGCGGTCGGCCACGATGTTTTTCACGCGGCGGCCCAGAGTGTGCTTGGGTTGACGATGGAGGACCGTGACCGCGTGACCGCCCGTCAATAACTCGGCGACCAAATGGCGGCCGATGAACTGGGTTCCTCCGATGACCAGGCAATTCATACGGCAAAATTCAGGAACGGCGAATCGCAGACCGCGAACAGGGCGGGAGGGTTAGTCGTAATACTCCTGTCCCAAGTGGGTAATCAGATCCTCGCCGCGCATCCAGCGCAGAGTATTTTTTAGCTTCATGAGCTGGATGAAAACGTCGTGCTCCGGATACAGGCCCGGCGCGGTCATGGGCGCTTTGAAGTAGAACGAGAGCCACTCCTGGATGCCGCGCATGCCGGAGCGCTGCGCCAAATCCATGAACAGCACCAGGTCGAGCACCAGCGGCGCGGCCAGAATCGAATCGCGGCACAGAAAGTCGATCTTGATCTGCATCGGATAGCCCAGCCATCCGAAGATGTCGATGTTATCCCAGCCTTCCTTGGAGTCGCCGCGCGGCGGATAGTAGTTGATGCGCACCGCGTGGTACAAGTTTTCGTAAAGATCCGGATACAGCTTTGGCTGCAGGATCTGGTCCAGCACGCTGAGCTTGGTTTCTTCCTTGGTCTTGAACGAACCCGGATCCTCGAGAACCTCGCCGTCGCGATTGCCCAGGATATTGGTGGAAAACCAGCCGTTGATGCCCAACATGCGCGCCTTGAAACCGGGCGCAAGCAGGGTTTTCATGAACGTCTGGCCGGTCTTGAAATCCTTGCCGCAGATGGGCACGTTGCGGTCGCGGGCGAAGGCGAGCAGCGCGGGCGTGTCCGTGGTCAGATTAGGCGCGCCGTTGGCGTAGGGGACGCCGGATTTGATGGCCGCATACGCGTATATTTGGCTGGGCGCGATCTCCGGATCGTTATTGCGCAGGCCTGCTTCGAACTTCTCGATAGTCTGATGAACGTCCGAGGCGCGGTGAAATACTTCCGTGGACCCGCACCAGATCATCACCAGGCGGCTGGCCCCGGAGGTCTTCCGGAAGTTCTCAATGTCCTCCATCAGCGCCTCGGCCTTATCCATCTTGGTGCCGCCGGTTTTCACGTTCGGCCCGTTGATGCGGCGGATGTATTCGGGATCGAACACCGCCTTCATGGGGTGAATGGCGGAAAGTGGTTCCTTCAACTGCGAAAGCAGGGACGGCTCCAGCACCTTGGCGTTGACGGCCGCCTCGTAGGCGGTGTCTTCGTAGATGTCCCAGCCGCCGAAGACCAAATCCTCGAGGCTGGCCAGCGGCACGAAATCCTTGATTTTGGGCGAGCGGCCGTCGGTGCGCTTTCCCAGGCGTACGGTGGAAAGCTGGGTGAGCGAGCCGACAGGCAAGCCCAGGCCGCGTTTGATGGCTTCCACACCCGCGATAAAAGTGGTGGAAACCGCGCCGATTCCCGGAATCAATACGCCGAGTTTCCCCTGGGCGGGCGCAATCTGGACGTTCTCTTTGGCGGGCAAAAGTTTGGTGCTCCTAACGATTTGTTGTCAGCCGATTTGTTGTCAGCGATGTGTCTACAACGATTGGTCTCAATGCGCGGCAAAGCTTCGGCAGGACCGCAAAGGATATCTTAACACTTCGCGCGTTATACTGGCATTTCATGGGCAATCGCGCGGCCACCGGAGTAGCGGGAGCAACGCAAAATGGCGGGGCCGCCGCGCAGTCGATTTCGGCTGTGCTGGTCGACGACGAAAAGCTGGCGCTCGACGAACTGTCCTTTCTCCTCAAAGAGTTTCCAGATGTGGAAATCATCGCCACGGCGTCCAACGGCCTGGAAGCCGTCAAGCTGATCGCCGACCTGGAGCCCGACCTGGTTTTCATGGACGTGCAGATGCCGGGGTTGGATGGCATGGGCGTGATCGCCCGGCTCCGCGAGCAGGGCATCCCGCTGCCCTATTTCGTGATGGCCACCGCCTATGACCAGTACGCGGTCGAAGCGTTCCGCGTCGAGGCGCTGGATTATCTTCTGAAGCCCGTGGAAAAGGACCGGCTGGCGATTGCCGTCGAGCGCGCGCGCAAGGGCGTCGCCGAACGCGCCAAGGCCGCCGCCGCCGAGGCGCCGCCGCCCAAGCCTTCCTTGCAGCGCAGCAAGCTCCTGGTCAAGAGCAATCAGCGCAACTTCATCGTGGATGCGCAGGACGTGGTCTACGCGACCATCGAGGGCGGACTGATCACAGTGGTGGCGTCGTCGCTCGAAGGGCAGTCGAATTACCGGACCATTGAAGAATTACAGTCGAACCTCGACCCGGATACGTTCTGGCGCGTGCACCGCTCCTACCTGGTGAACATCCACCGTATCAAGGAAGTGATTCCGTGGTTCAAGTCCAGCTTCCAACTGCGCATGGACGATAAGAAGCAAACTGAGATCCCTGTCAGCCGCGTACAGACGAAGAGGTTGCGGGCGTTGTTGAAGCTGTAAGTAGATCGGGGACACTCCGGGGTTCTGTTTACGGCTCTTGTGAAATCAGCGTTGCAGGAGTGTCCCCGATTTGGAATCCGTACGCTCCCTCACCTCTCTCGCCAGCGCCGCTAGCGATTCCGTGCCGGGTTGATCTTCTTCCTGGCGGGCGCGCGGTGGAGTGACGGTCGCTTCCCGCCAATGCGTACGTTCTCTGGCGACCAGGCCGCAGCGGTAGCTCAGCACCAGGAAGATCATGCGCCAGCCGAGTTTCCACGCTTTCCAGATAGAGCCCGTCACCGAAGACTCGCCCACGCGCGCACAGTAATTCATGGGAATCTCGACAAACGGGATGCCGTGCTGAATCACTTCCAGCAGCACCTGTGGACCGAAGTGCGAGCCGCCGATGGTCAGGTGCGGGCGGATCACCCGCAGCGCCTCACGCGAGAGCAGCCGCTGCGTGCAACCCATGTCGGTGAGGATGGTCGTTCCGTACAGAACCTCGGTCATCTTGGCGACGGCCCAGTTCCCCCAGCGCAGGAACTTGCCCATGTTGGCGCCCTGCCAGATGAACTCGCGCGTGGTGCGCGTGCCGAAAACGACGGGAACGTCGTCGGAATAGGCCAGCAGCTTGATCACGTCGTGGCCGCTGAAGGTGCCGTCAGGTTCGGAGAAAATCACCAGCTCGGCGTCCGTATTGTCGATGCCGCACAGCAGCGCGTTGCCGTAGCCCTGTTTGGTCTCGAAGATCTCGCGCGCGCCCGTGCCCGCTACTTCTTCCGACGTCCCCGGGGCGGCGTTGTTATTGACGACGATGACCTCGTCCACCAACCCGGTCGCGTAGTAAGCGAGAACGGCCCGGCGAATGGAGTCCTTCTCGTTATACGTCGGAAAAATGACCGCGACTCTCTTGCCGTGCCACATGTCAGTTTCCGGAAGGCTCCGCGATCACTAAAAACTGTCCGGCCAGCGGACGGAAAGGCAGGCGAAGATACAGATCGACCATCCATTCCGCTTTGGGCCAGCGCGATTTCATCGTGAACGGCGTGAAGCGCGGCTCGTTGCGGATGACGCGAAACCCGGAGGCTTCGAGCAATCCGCAAAAGCCTTCGTCCGTGAAGATCGTCTTGTGCGTGTAGTCGTCGAAGTAACGGCGCGGCTCCAGGCGGAAATTGGGTTGCACGATGATCAGCCGGCCGCCCGGTATTAGAACGCGGCGGATTTCGAAAAAGATCCGCGCGCCGTCTTCGATCGTGAAATGTTCAAAGAAATTGGACGCGAATACCGTGCCCAGCGAGCCGGCCGCCAGAGGCAGCGGCGCCAGCGCGGATTGAATCAACGGCTGTACGCTGTCTTCCCAATGGCCGATGAGCTCCGGGTTCATGTCCAGAGCCCATTTCGCGGAAGCTTTGGAGAAGCGCGAAAAATCTCCGTAGCCGGCGCCCAGATCCAGCAGGCCCGCGTTGGCGTCCACCCATGGCGAAAGATAACGGCACAACGCGCGCCACACCTTGGCCCGCTCCGGATCGAACGGCAGGCGCACGCGGTGGTATTCGCGCTCGAAGGTGTCAGTCGCGCTTGGGTTCATAGATGTACACGTCATTCGGTCCGTCTGCGCGCCGGACCAGTTTGTAGTTGTTGCGGACGGCCGCGAGTTGCGCCGCCGCCAAAGTGCCGTGCTCCAGATCCTCCGGCGTCTTGGCCGGTTCGAATACGTTGTCGGCGAGAATTACCGTGGCGAACTGCCGGGTTTCCAGGTCGTGAAGCACGGGTGTGGGGTCGGTGAGCCCGCTGCGGACCAACAACGAGTAAATGAGCGGCTCGACTTCCAGGCGGCCGCGTTCCTGCACCAAAGAGTCATATTGCACCGAAAGCACGCGGCCCGGACGATCGACGAAAGGCTTGAGGATTGCGGTCTCCTGGGCTTTGAACGGCTCTAGAATCACTCGCTCCGCCACCACCCGCGCCGTCAACAACACGTTGAGCGCCACGTGCAGCAGCAGGGGCATCTGCAGGAGTGTGACCCACGTCCGCCGCGCGGTGAACAGGCTGGGGAAAAATTCCAAATGATCAAGAGCGCAGCCCGCGCAGATCGCCAGCGCCAGCATCATCTCCACCTGATAGTTCAGATCCGAACCAATCTTGGGCGCGGTCAACAGCCACACGCCTGTCGCCAGACCGGCATAAAGATAAAGCGGCGCCGTCCGCCGCGAGGCATGCCACGCGCCAACGGTTGCGGTCAGGA
Source organism: Candidatus Sulfopaludibacter sp. SbA3 (assembly GCA_945861625.1). Taxonomy (GTDB): domain Bacteria; phylum Acidobacteriota; class Terriglobia; order Bryobacterales; family Bryobacteraceae; genus Palsa-187. The sequence continues at coordinate 324 of CAMAVI010000021.1, read as the reverse complement.
TCACTCCCGCTGCAGTGAGCAGCAGGTATTGCGCCTGCTGTCCGAGTTTGAACCAGGCGAATGGATTGATGTTGGCGAAGATAGCGTCTTCAAAGAAGCCGCCGTGGGTCAGGGCGTTCAATCCGCAGGCGATGCCGGCGCCGGCCAGCCCCACGCACGCGATCCATGCTCCCGCGCGCTTAGGCATCGTAAATAAATAACCTTTACATCTACCATCTTGATGTGATATCACGTTGGAGATGGACACCGATGCCCAACTTGCTCAGTACTTTGCTGGCATGTGGCCGCATCTGGACGAACACGCCCGCCGTCTGGTGGCGGCCA
>CAMAVI010000020.1 GCA_945861625.1 Candidatus Sulfopaludibacter sp. SbA3 | reverse complement strand
GAAATCTAAATTCCTAAGACCGAAGTTGCACGCGGATCGGATTGAGTACTCCTTCCGTCGCGGCTTCGGTTTTTTTTGCATTACCCCTTCGGCATCGCCCTGGCCTTCGGCTTCCGCGCCTTCGGGATTCCGCTGTTTTCCCTTGCAGGGCAATTTATTACATGAGACAATCTCCGGAGTTTTACGCGCACTGCGGCAGGGTTGCTTCGTTTTTTTCATCAGGTCGGTGGGCTGCCCAAGTTGCCGCGCGCGAGATTTGGACTTCCCGGAGAGCCCTCAGATGCCGCTGGGAATGGAAGAGGAGAATTACAAGCAGTGAGAGAAAAGGGTGTAGTGAAATGGTTCAATTCCGCCAAGGGCTATGGATTCATCCAGAGAGCCAGCGGCGAAGACGTTTTTGTTCACTTTTCGGCCATCGATATGTCCGGCTACCGGACGCTCGACGAAGGCTCGGAAGTGGAATTTGAGGTAAAGACCGGTCCCAAAGGCTTGCAGGCGGAGAACGTCAATCGCCCCTAACGGACTCCGGCGAAAATCAGTTTCATGTGGGATGGGAAGGACCCTGCGCCGCGGGGTCCTTTTTCCTTTCCGGCTTCGCTAGAATGACGCTGTGCCCCTTCGGTCCAAGACGCGAACTACCTCCAGGGAAGTGAAGAGACTGGACCTCGACGGCCTGCTGGGGTACTCGGCCCGCGTGCTGGCGGCGCGCACGCAAACGGTTTCGGAGTTGCGGCGGAAACTCACCCGCAAGGCAGCGCTGGTTTCCGACGTGGACGAAGTGATTGTCCGCCTGAAAGAAAACGGCTATCTCAACGATCAGCGCTTTGCCGAGTCGTTTGCGGGCTGGCGCAGGGACAACGAGGGGTTCGGCAAAGACCGCGTCATCCGCGACCTGGTGGCCCGGCAGGTGGCGGTGGAAACCGCCAAACGAGCCACCGAAAAAGCTTATGCCGCGGCCGATGAGATGGAGATGATCGGCCAATTTCTGGAGCGCAAGTACCGGGGCAAGAATCTGGCTGTGCTTTTCCAGGAGGATAAGCATTTGGCATCCGCCTACCGCCGTCTGCGTACCGCCGGCTTCAGTTCGTCCAATTCAGTACGGGCCCTTAAACAGTTCGCCTCGGGTACTAGAGACCTGGATTCCATGGAAGATATTGAAAATGCATAGTTTGATGGAATTACTGGATTCACGGGACGATAGTACTTGATCTACTATATTCACCTTAGTAGGTATTGCAGTTCACCGGCAGTGTGGTTATATTTGAAACTTGTCCGCAATATCGGCGGCAAAGCAGCCATGAGAACGGCTGCGGCGCTGATAAGGCGGGCGACCCTGGGAGGGGGGGTAGTGAATGTCAAAAATGTGTCCTGGCTGCCGCGAGATCATCGATATGGCATCCCCAAAATGCACCAAGTGCGGTTTGCGGTTTTTCAAAGTTGCCGGCAACGCCTCGTCACTCTCGGCCACCTGCCTGCGGCTGGGTAGCGCCGCCGTGGCGCTGGCGATCATCATGATCGCCGTGATCCGGCTGGCGTAACGCCCGCGGCTATTCTTCTTCTTCCTCTTCGCCGGTCTTAGCCGCCTTGGCGGCGGCGACGATTTTTTCCGCTTGCAGGCCCGGCACGAAGTCGTAGTGGTCGAACTCCATCTGGAAGCTGGCGCGGCCCTGCGTCATGGAAATCAGATCGTTCTGGTAGCTGAGCATTTCCACCATCGGTACATGCGCCTTAATAATCTGCGTTCCTCCCTTGGTATCCATGCCCGCGATACGCCCGCGACGGCTGTTCATGTCTCCCATGAGGTCGCCCGCGTATTCGACGGGAGCCTGCACTTCCACATTCATCACCGGTTCGAGCAGCGCCGGCTTGGCCTGCTCCATGGCGGCTTTGAACGCCTTGCGCGCGGCTAGTTTGAACGACATTTCCGACGAATCCACGTCATGATAGGAGCCGTCGTAAACGATGACCCTGAAGTCCACCACGGGGAAACCAGCCAAATACCCCTTTTCGGCGGTTTCGACGATGCCTTTTTCAATCGCGGGAATGAAGTTCCTGGGGATGGCGCCGCCGAATACCTCATTGGCGAATTCGAATTTGCCGCCGCGCGGGAGCGGCTCCATGCGGATCCAGCAATCGCCGAACTGGCCGTGACCGCCGGTCTGTTTCTTGTGGCGTCCTTGCACGTCGGCCTTGCCGCGAATGGTTTCCCGGTAGGGGATCTTGGGCGCGTGGAGCTCCACGTCCACGTTGTAGCGTTTCTTTAAACGGCTGACGATGATTTCGACGTGCTGCTGTCCGCAGCCGGCCAGCAGAAATTCCTTGGTCTGTGGATCGCGGTAAAAGCGCAACGAGGAGTCCTCTTCCAAAATCTTGTGCACTGCGTTGCCCATGCGATCTTCGTCATTGCGCGTCTTGGCGGAGATGGCGTAAGCAATCGACGGCTCCGGCAGTTGCACGTGAGGATAGGCGATCTGAGAAGTCTTCTCGGCGAGCGTGTCGCCGGTGAGAGCATCCTTCAGCTTGGCCACTCCGCCGATGTCGCCCGCGTGGAGTTCCGCTATGGCGTTAATCGTCTTGCCGGCCAGAGTGCCGATGTGCGCCAGCCGTTCCTCAGAACCCGAGCGGACATCGATGAGATGAACGTCATTCTTCACCACGCCTGAAGCGACCTTGAAATAGGAGACGCGCCCGGAGAACGGATCGGCGCTGGTCTTGAAAACGAAGGCGGAGACGGGTTCGGAATCTTTCACGGCGCGGCCGACTTCGGCGTCATGCAGTGTGCCCTTCCAAGGGCCGCGTTCGGCGGGATTGGGGAAATACTCGATCACGAAATTGAGCATGAGGTCGCTACCCATGTTGTGCAATCCGGAAGCGCACAACACCGGGAACATGCGCCGCTGACGGACGGCTTCGCGCAGGCCATCGACAATATGTTCGACCGGAAGCGTTCCGGTTTCGAAGAATTCTTCCAGCAGCTTATCGTTACCTTCGGCCACCATTTCCACCAGCGCTTCGTGCGCGGCCTTCGCCGCGTCGGCGAGCGCGGCCGGGATCTCGCCTTCCTTGCCTTTGCCGTCGCCATCCCGCGTATAGGTGTGGGATTTCATCCGCACCAGGTCAACGATGCCGCTGAAGTCCTTTTCCGCGCCGATGGGAAGATGCACGGGGATCGCGGTCCGCCCCAACACGGACTGCACGCTTTCGAGCGCGCGCTCAAAGCTGGAGCGCTCGCGGTCGAGCTTGTTAATGATGATGGCGCGCCCCATTTCGAAGTCGTCACAGAAGGACCAGACTTTTTCGGTCTGCACTTCGACGCCGGCTACGCCGTCCACCACGACGAAGGCGGCGTCGGCGGCTACCATGGAAGCCTTGGCGTCATTGATAAAGATGTTGAAACCGGGCGTATCCAGCCAGTTGATCTTTTTCTTGTTCCACTCGGTGGCCGCCACGCCCGTGGAGATGGTGATTTTCCGCGCGATCTCTTCGTCGTCAAAATCGGTAATCGAGTTGCCTTCGTCCACGCGGGTCAGGCGGCTGGTGGCGCCTGAAGCATAGAGCAAGCCCGCCGCTAAAGATGTCTTACCGCAATGCCCATGCCCGATCAGAGCCACGTTCCGAATATCACTGGTTTCGTAAACTTTCATCGGATTCAACTCCCTTTCATCAGATTGTAGGAATGCTTTTGACTAAGGGTGGATCTTATCATATTGGAAGCCCCGCTCTAGCCGAGGCCCGACCCGGGAGGACCGCGCGGAGTCCGGGCTATTGGATGGGAATCAAGGGCCCGCGGCCGGACTGTGTGACGCGGAAGACGCCTACCGTTTGGACTGCGCTGCCTGAGAAGGAGCGGAATATTAGTAGTCCGATGGATATATAATCCCCGGATCGTAGATGACCGGTGGACCGGACTGGAAGTACACCGGCGCCGCGGTCGACGACAGAGTGGCATTAAAGCGCAGGGCGATGGAACACGGAGGCGCCGGCGGGGACGCTAGTCGCGCCTATCGAACTCGCTATCCCACCAGTGGCGCGCACAGCCAAACAAGAGCAAGGCCCCAAGAGCAAGTTTGTTTCATGCCCCAAAGTATATGGGCAAGGAAAGTTGGCGGCTGTTAATTTTCTGTAAACAAAATGTAAAGTAAGCCCGCCGCGGGCAGGCTTCCGCGGCAGGCTGGCCTGGATGTTACTCTGCAAGAAACATGCCTACCCACAGAATCGCCGTCATTCCCGGCGATGGAATTGGAACCGAAGTTGTACCGGAAGGAATGCGCGTGCTGGATGCGGCGGCGCGCAAATTCGGGATTGACGTTCGCTACGACGGTTTCGATTTTGCCAGTTGCGATTACTACTTGCGTCACGGCCGGATGATGCCGGAGGACTGGAAGCAGCAGATCGGCGGACACGATGCGATCTTTTTCGGCGCGGTGGGCTGGCCGGAGAAGGTGCCGGATCACATTTCGTTGTGGGGCTCGCTGGTGCTGTTCCGCCGCGAGTTCGACCAGTACATCAACTTGCGCCCGGTCCGCCTGATGCCCGGCGTGGTCTGCCCGCTGGCGAATCGCAAGCCGGGCGACATCGACTTTTATGTGGTCCGCGAGAACACGGAAGGGGAGTATTCCTCCGTGGGCGGCCGCATGTTCGCGGGAACGGAGCGCGAATTCGTACTGCAGGAAGCGATCTTCACGCGCACGGGAGTAGACCGTGTTTTGCGCTACGCCTTTGAGCTGGCGCGGCGGCGGCCCAAGAAGCACCTCACCTCGGCTACAAAATCGAATGGCATCCCCATCTCAATGCCCTACTGGGATGAGCGCGTCGCCGAGATGACCAGGAACTATCCGGATGTGAAGGTGGACAAATTTCACATCGACATCTTAACGGCCCACTTCGTCCGCAACCCGCATTGGTTCGATGTCGTGGTGGCGTCCAATCTGTTCGGCGACATTCTTTCCGATCTGGGCCCGGCCTGCACGGGAACCATCGCAATCGCGCCTTCGGCCAACATTAATCCGGAGCGTAAGTTCCCCTCGCTGTTTGAGCCCGTGCACGGCTCGGCGCCGGACATCGCCGGCAAGGGACTGGCCAATCCCATCGGGCAGATCTGGTCGGGCGCGATGATGCTGGATCATCTGGGATACCCGGCGGCGCACGACGCCATCGTGCGCGCCATTGAACGCGTCACTGAGAGCGGGCCACGGACACCCGACATGGGTGGCACGGCAACCACCCAAGAAGTCGGCAAAGCGGTGGCCGCGGCGCTGGACTAGATTCGTTGGCTGGCCAAGCGGCATTCGGCTCTTTGCTGACTGTTGCAACTGGCTGGAAAGCCCCAGTTCGGCCTGGCATCCCACGTGCCCAGGGTCTCACGGGAGGGTGTTATGAACGAATTGATCGCTCAGCATCTAAACGACCCGGCGCCGTGGGCCGCGGTAGCCGCCATCCTGGTATTCGCCGCTCTATTCAGCATTGAAAAACTGTCCGAACAGCCGTTTTTCGGAGGCAGAAAGCGCCGCGCGCCCTTGGAAGAACACTACCTGCGCGGCGAGATCACCACCACCGAATACGAAAAGCTGAAAAGCTCCCGGTGAAGGGCTGGGTGGGTAAGGCGGCTCAGGCCCCTAAGTAGGGCCCTATGATGTGCCCGCCATGGCGTCCTCATGTGATGTAGGCTGGTGGACGGAGCGATGGTCATGCGTAAGCAGAGGGACTTGGGCATCATCTGGGTTGTGGTGGCGGCGGCGGTCTGCTACTTCGCCCTGTATCAGCACGAGGCGCTGACGACATGGTTTCATCGCGGGATGCTGGCGATACGGAGGAAATATTAGTCATGATTTCGGAGGAAGTGAGCACGTACCGGCCTGGAGAAGCGCAAACCCTGGAACAGACGGGGCTGTCTTTTAGCCCGGTGCTGGATCTGGTCCTCAAGTGCGCCTATCTCGAAGGCACTGTGACGCTGAGCATGCTAGCCGAGCGAACCAAGCTCAGCTTGACCATCATCCACGCAGTCTACCGCTACCTGCAAAAGGAACACTTGTGTGACACGCGGATCATGATCGGCAACGATTATGAGATCGCCTTGACCGCCAAGGGCCGGAGCATGAGCGACGTGGCGTTCAAGAAGAACCAGTACGCCGGCCCGGCGCCCGTAACGCTGGACAGCTACCGCCATGCCGTGTCCGCGCAGGCGCTGAGCCTGAACCTGACCCTTCCGAGCCTGAAAGCGGCGATGTCCGACCTGGTGCTGGCCGACACGGTGATCCGCGAGTTAGGGGCGGGTCTGGTAACGGGCGGATCCCTCCTGCTCTACGGGTCGACGGGCAATGGCAAGACCAGTATCGCCGAACGGCTGCCCCGTATTTTCACCAACGACTCGGTTTATATTCCCTATGCGGTGGAAATCGGCGGCCAGTTGATGACGATTTATGATCCGCTTCTGCATAAGCCGCTGGCGGATCCCGATGGGAGTCCGGATCCCCGTTGGGTTCTGTGCCGCCGGCCCATGGTGAAGGTGGGCGGTGAAATGCGGGCCGATATGCTGGATACGCGCATGGATGAATCCACGCGGATTTGCACGGCGCCCCTGCAGGTGAAGGCCAACAACGGAATTCTTCTGATTGACGACTTTGGGCGGCAGCGCATCACGGCGCGCGAGTTGTTGAACCGCTGGATTGTTCCGATGGACCGCCGCCACGACATCCTGTCGCTTTCGGGAATGAGTTTTGAAGTTCCCTTTGAACTGCTGGTTGTGTTCGCGACGAACCTCATGCTCTCCGACCTGGCGGAAGACGCCTTCATGCGCCGCCTGACCAACAAGATCAAGATCGAGCCGCTGGGCCGCGAGCTGTTTCTCGATCTGTTCCGGCGTGTTTGCCGGGAACGCCAATTGCCGTGCAGCCCGGAGATGGAAGAGTATGTGTTGCAAAAATGTCTGCAGCACGCTCCGGAAGGCCTCCGCGGATGCTTCCCCAATGACCTCACCAAAATCATCCGCGGCATCTCGGCTTTTGAAGAGCGCCCCGCCGTCGCCGACCGCGCAACGGTGGATGAAGCGATGAAGGTCTACTTCGGCGACTAAGATCACGCCTCCGTGGATGAAGCGCACCGGCAGGGCGTGAAGAAGTAGCCCGGATCAGCGGCCCTGAAATTCCGGCGGCGCTTCCGCACGCTGTCGCATGCCGTAGTCGCGCTGAACGGTAGCGACGCGCAGACGGTAATCGCGGAAGATGCGATCGCGGCCCGCCAATTGCGCCTCGACGTGCGGGACTTCGCGGCGCCACTTCTCCACCGCTTGCTCATCGCGCCAGAAAGAAAGCGACACGAATTTTCCCGGCTCTGTCACGCTTTGAAATCGTTCGATGGAAAGGAAGCCGTCGCGGCCTTCGAGCAGCGGCCGCAACCGGCCCGCAAGGTCAAAATACTCCTGCTGCCCCCCGGCCTCCGGCCAGAATTCAAAAATAACGGCGATCATCGCACTCAGCATAACAGGCACCCGAGTGGCGCGGCGCATCCCATTGAATTCTAAGTATTTCGGGGGAGAGTGTTTTCCTCCCCTCCCCCAGCGGTGGAAGAAAATTGGCACTGAATCCCAAGTTTTTTTCCTGGGGGGTCCACTGCCAAGTTATTGAGAGTACTGATGGTCCTGTAAAACCCCTGTTTGCTCAAGAGACTGGCCGCTGACGTGCCTTAGTCTTGGCAAAATGAGGGTCCCTACTAGAATGCAATCGCGATTTGCGTCGCGTAATTCCGAAGTCCCGCGTGCCCCAAACCGGGGCGCCTGGAAGCTTGTTGCTTGGTGCCTATTTGCCTTGGCTTTAGCCATGCTGGGAGGCTGCCAGTCCAAGACCGCGGAACAGGGTTACCTGCAACGTGGTAAAGAGTTGGTGGCCCGGAAAGAGTATGCACGGGCTCTCATCGAATTCAAGAATGCCGCGCGTCTCCAGCCCAACAATCCCGAAATCTACTATCAGGCGAGTCTTGCCTATCTGGCGATGGGAGATTATAAGACCGCTTATCAAGGGCTAGTAAAGGCGACGGAGGTCGACCCCAAACACGCCGCCGCGCACAACAAGTTGGCCGAGCTGATTGCAAGCAGCATCAACAGCACGCGGGATCCCGAGGCGCTGAAAGAAGCCGAGCAACGAGTACAAGCCGCGCTGGCGATCATGCCGGATAGCGCCGACGCTCTTGGCGCTTTGGGTTTGACGGAATACCTGATGGGCAAGCCGGAGGACGCGGCCACGCACTTGCAATCGGCACTGGCCAAGTTCCCGAAGCATATTTCCTCCGCGCGCGCCTTGGCAATGATCAGACTCAATCAAGGTAACGCCGCGGACGCCGAAAGAATCTTGACGCGAGTCGCGGAGGATTCCAAGACCGCCGAAGCCCACGACAAGCTAGGCCGCTTTTACGCCTCGCGGAATCGCGCCGCCGATGCAGAAGCGGCATACCGCCGGGCCGTCGAAATCAATCCCCAATACGGCGCGGCGCTGCAGGATCTCTATACGGTGCTCTATGCGACGGGCAGAAAAGAGGAAGCCGAGAAGACCCTAGTGGCGCTCTCCGCTCTGCCGGACAAACAATATCGTTCTCTGCACGCGCTGTATCTCCTGGAAAACGGCAAACCGCAGGAAGGCATCGCGGAGTTGGAACGCCAAGCAGCCGCTGCGCCCGCCGATCGCGACGCGTTCACGCGCCTGACCTCGGGATACTTTTTCACCCGCCGTTTCCCGGATGCCGAGCGAGTGATCAACGCGGCGCTGCAAAAAAATCCAAAGGATACAAACGCGCTCCTGGAACGGGGCAAGCTCTACATCATCACGGCCAGATTCGCGGAAGCCGAGGCGGATTTGAATCAAGTCCGTAAGGCAGAACCCAATTCCGCCATCGCCCATTTCCTGCTGGCGCAGGTTTTCCGGTCCAAGGGCCAGGACTCCTTGCGCCGGGATGAACTCGCGACAGCCCTCAATCTCGCCCCCACCATGGTTGCGGCCCGCGTCGAACTGGCCCAAGCCCTCTCCACGAAGGAGAGTGCGAAGTCCGCGGTCGAACTGCTGGATCAGGCGCCGCAGAACCAAAAGGAGTTACTGCCGGTGATTCTACAGCGCAATTGGGCGCTGCTTGTAGCGGGGGACGCGGCCACGCTGCGCAAAGGTATCGATCGCGGGTTGGTACGGTATCCGAAGAATCCGGACCTCATTCTTCAAGATGGCGTGTTCCAGTTCCGTCAAAAAGATTTCACGGCCGCTCGCTGGTCTCTGGAAACGGTTCTTACGATGCAGCCGGACAAGGCGGAAGCGCTGAATGCATTGGCGAAAACCTATGTTGCCAGCAAGAATTCGCAGATGACGCTGCAAACAGTGCAGGCTTATGTAGCCAAGCGGCCTCAGTCTCCCCAACTCCAGAACGTGCTGGGCAACTGGATGGCCGCCAGTGGCCGGTATGAAGTGGCTATCCAGCCCGACGGCGGGGGAAGGGGGGAACGGGGATGATGAAAATCGGCGCGTGGGCCTTTCTTGCCGGGTCAGCGGTGACCGTCGCTTTCCATACGGCAATGATGCTGGGGGCACCCTGGGGTCATCTCACCATGGGCGGTCGTTGGGACGGCGCGTTGCCCCTGCCCGCGCGTGGCCTGTCGGCGGTCTCGGCGGCGCTGATACTGTTGATGGCCAGTGTCGTCGCTGCCAGAGCCGGGCTGTTGGCGTGGCGATTTCCGGCGTGGTCCATGCACGCGGTGGTGGCATTTATGGTGCTTTCCATCGCGATGCATGTGGCGACGCCGAGCGCGGCCGAGCGGCAGTTGTGGCTGCCGGTGATCCTCTCGATGGCGCTTGGCGCAGCCGCCACCCTGTGGAGTCGGTGACGGGTGCGTACGGGTAATGGCACCACAACAGCGTCAGCCCGCGCTCGGCGCAATCGCCATTGCGTAGTCGCAGGCGAATCGCTCGGGGAGGCGAGATGCCGGACTCAGGCAGGCGTCGCGGCTCGCGGCGGCCCTGGACCGCGGCAGAGTAACGATCTGTCGCGATGTGGCGAGCCAGTGTCTCTGCCATCATAGCGGCGTCCCATCTGGTAGCATCTCAAGATGAGCGCGGCGCAGTTGGTGATCGGCGTCATCGGCCTGGGCGCCTCATTCGCCACGTTCGTCCTCATGCGCTTCCCGCAGCATCGTCGGCAGCAGTACCGGGGTTCGGCCTTCTCCACAGCCGCCTCCGCGGTTGCGGCTGCGGTGGTCCTTGCCGCCTGCCTTGCCTGCGCTTGGGCGCAAGGTCGCTTCGAATCTCGCTGAAAGCTCGACGTATGAACCCAGACGCAGTGCGTTTGCCGCTACTCCTGAGTGGTCGCGAAGGGTAGATCAACTCGCAGAGGAAGCCAGAAAAGCGTTCGTGGCGGCTCTTACGGCGCACCGAGTCTCATGGATGCCCGCATCGCGGCAGCCTACGTCGAACTGGCGGACGGCAAACTGGATCAGGCTCGGAAGTTCTTCGAGTACATCCCCCGGACTCCCACAATCCAAGTGAGGTGTGAATTGGGGATGGCACAAGTCGAAGAGAAGCCCAAGAATCCGGCCGCGGCGATTCAGCACTACCGCAAAGCTCTGGAAGCGGATCCGGCAAATGTGCCGGCACTCAACAGCATTGCGTATCTGCTGGCGAATGAAATGGGCCAAGCCGACGAGGCCCTGAAATACGCGCAACAGGCACAGGAACTGGCCCCCAACAATGTGTTCGTCGAAGACACGATCGGGTGGGCCTACTTCCGCAAAGGTCTCTATTCCAACGCTATCGATCATCTGCAGCGGGCCGCGGCGAAAGGCGGCGTGACCGTCCGCTATCACTTGGCGATGGCCTACATGAAGGCCGGCGATACGAAAAATGGCGCAGCATGTTCCGGCAGGCCTCCGCCATGGATCCCAACGTACCGGAGGCTGTCGCGGCAATGCAGATGATGAAGGAGACAGGCTATCGCAATAACTAGATTTCACACGTATGTTTCGCTCTCAACCAAGACACAATACTGATGGCGCTCAGCGCCATCGGAGGAAAGAAAGACATGAAAATAATTAGAAATCTGACAACTCTTGCTCTTGTAGTTGCCGGCATATCCTTGAGTACGCCGGCGTTCGCCCTGACATGCGGCGGCGGTACGCTGTTCACGCAGCTCGCCGGCGCTATCCCGGATGCCGGTTTTCAAACCGACGCCGCCCAAGCCTGTGTGACGTTTTCGGGTAACACGATGACCATTGTTCTTGAGAACAACACGGCGGCCATCACCAACGTCCCGCACACACTTGTCGGCTTTAGTATGGATCTGGCTGCCGGGGGCGGGATCAATCTGACGGGTGTAAGCGTCCCTAGTGGCTTCATCGATTGCTACTCCAACTTCCAAAAGGGCGGCAAGGGCCCTTGCATCCAAAAGGCTACATTTACGGATGAACAGGGCGGTCAGGTCGTGGGGAGTCCCTATACTTGGGACGAGGCAACCGGTTCGGCGCAGGTCGGCTCCGGCTGCACCAACCAGACTTTCGGCGTGGGAATCTTTGCCGGTGATACCCCGGGTTGCTTCTCGCTGCACCCAGGGGGAATCGCGGGTACCTTTGCGAATACCACTGGGCCGAATGACGGACCCCACAACGATATGCTCTTGGGAGAAGTAACGTTCACATTGAACTGCACCACCGCATGTTCCGGTGCGTCAAATGGCCGTTTCTACTAGGGCACGGAAGGCACTACCACAACAACTCAGGTGCCGGAACCTGCTTCGGTCATGTTACTGGGAACGGCGCTGGCGATTGCCGGCAAAGTCCTCAGGAAACGTATCTCAGCTTAGCCAGACTCTAACTGCTTATTCCTTCAAGACCGCGCCGCCGCAGGGTGGCGTGGTTTTCTTCTTTTGGGGACAACTGCTAAGCTAGCTTCTTGATCCAAATCCCACTCTTACAAAGGTGCCCCACATGCTCGCCACCAAGAAGTGCCTCACCATCGACTTAGCCAAGCGCATCGCCGCGGCGTGCCACGCCGAAAGCGTCAAAAACGGCTGGAAGATGTTTATCGCCATCATCGACGACGGCGGCAATCTGATGTATCTGGAACGCATGGATGGCGCCCAACTCGGCAGCCAGTTCGTCTCGGTGGAGAAAGGCCGCAGCGCGCTGCTGTTCAAGCGCCCGACGAAAGCCCTGGAAGACGCGGTGGCCGGCGGGCGCGTGGTGTTGATGAAGCTCGCCAACGCGGTTCCCGTGGAAGGCGGCTTGCCTCTGGTGGTGGACGGTGAATTCGTCGGCGCCATCGGCATCAGCGGCGGAACCTCACCACAAGACGGAGTGGTGGCGCAAGCCGGCGCGGACGAGCTCGCGCGGATTCTGGGCGGGAAGTAACGCCGCGGCTACTTCCTGCGCGTGGCGATGCGGTCGCCTTCGGTCCAGTGCTGGACCACGCGGAAGACCACGCCGGACGAGTTCTTCTGGAACTCGATCAGGTTGCCTTCCATGCTGAAGGTATTTTCCGACAGCGCAATCAAAGGAACCTTGCCCATCCCGCCCGGATCGATCACCAGACGGTCGCCCTCCAGTTCAACGGTGACGCCTTCGGGATTCGCGGCGGTGTCATACTTGCCGACGTACTGGCTCAGAATCTCCCGCGAAACCTTGAATTCCGCCTCCGGGCGCTTGCCCACCAGATGCTCTTTGCTCTTTTCGTTCTCGCAAATGTACTCGATCAACTCGCCATCCGCCAACAAGTCAAGATCAACCTTCAGCGACCACGAGCGGTTATAGGCTTGGGGATCGTCAATGGTCACCTGCATGTCGACATGACCCGCATCGCGGCGGCGCAAGCGCTCCGTCATCTTCAGCGATTCCGAGTGCGGGTGCCCGCCGAGGTCGAGTGACGTGCGGTCATTGAAGCCGGCCGTGGTGATGACGAGAGTGTCCCCCTCCCAGCGCCCCACCGAGTAGCCCATCCAGGTGGGATTCGGGTCCTTCGGCAAGTCCCGGCCATCGGTAAAAATCTGGCGGTAGAGATTCTGGTATTCGTAGAGCAAAATCACCAGGCCGGGCGTCTGCACGATCTTCAGCGGAGGCCCCACCGACATGGATGTCTTGGGCCCCGGCGGCAGGCAATTGATGCCATCGGTGTTGTTGCGGTAGTTGTCGCCGCTGCTCTTGAAGAGCGCAGCCGCCCAGGGCTGGATATCTTCGGGCTTCAGGTCGGGCGCGGCGTTCAACAGATAACTCGTGTGGAAGCGCCATACGCCGGAAAGATCGGGTTTACCATCGGTTGCCCGCGGGGCGGGAGCGGCCAGGTTGGGCTTGCCGTTGGGCAGCCGGGGCACGCCCGGAGTGGGGCGCACCGGCCATTGCGCAGACGCTGGTGTTACCAAGAACGACGCGGAAAGAACGATCAGGCTAGCCAGTGTTTTCATCTACCAACATCTCCCGGCAGTAATATACACCATTTTCTCCATTCTACGCACTGCCATACGAGTCTTCGCCATCCAAATTTTCCGGCTGAGCAGCTTTGTGCAAAAGACATGCGGCGTGGGAGTTGACATTCCTGAGCCCGCCAGATAATGTCTTGGGAGACCAAGCAGGGAGGCGCGCGATGAAACTCCATATACAGGCGATTGCGGCTGTGCTGTTGTTATCGATAAGCGCGGCGGCACAACCTGCATCCAAGACCGCGCCCAAGACACCTTCCGCCACGGCGGTGATTCCCTACGCCATCCATGTTCCCGACGAGGTCCTGGCGGATCTGAAGTCACGCCTGGCGCACGCGCGGCTGGCGGACGAACTGCCCGGCGTGGGCTGGGACTACGGGATGAACCCCGGCTACCTGAAAGAACTGGCCGCCTACTGGCGGGACCGCTTCGATTGGCGGGCCCAGGAACGGCGCCTCAACCGCTTTCCGCAATTCAAAACCAATATCGACGGTCTCGACATCCACTTCATTCATGTGCGCTCCAAGAATCCGGGCGCCCTGCCGCTGCTGCTGCTGAACGGATGGCCCAGCACGATCGACGAATACAGCAAAGTGATCGGGCCGCTCACCGACCCGGCGAGCTTTGGCGGGCGCGCCGAAGATTCTTTCGACGTCGTGATTCCGTCGATGCCGGGATTTGGTTTTTCCGGTAAGCCACGCGAGCGCGGATTCGGGACCGAGCGCATCGCGGCGGTATGGGCGCAGTTGATGGCGCGCCTGGGCTATCCACGTTACGCTGCGCAGGGAACGGATATCGGCTCGGGCGTGGGCGCGCAGCTCGCGGTGGCGGATGCCGCGCACGTCGCCGGACTCCACCTCACTCCTTGTAGCGGAGGCGCCCCGGCCTCGGATACGGAGACTACGGCGTATAACCTGGAGCAGAGCACGAAGCCGCAGACCATCGGCTACAGTTTGAGCGACTCGCCGGTGGGCCTGGCGGCGTGGATCGTTGAAAAATTTCACGGCTGGAGCGACCACGACGGCGACCTGGAAAAGTTGTACACCAAAGACCAGTTGCTGACGGCCGTAATGATTTACTGGGTGACGAACACGGGTACGTCGTCGGCATGGAACTACTACGAACGCCGCCATCAGACGCTCCAACCGGCGAAGGTGAACGTTCCCACGGGCTGCGCCGAATTCACGCGGCGCTTTGACCGGCGGCCACCTGGATCAACACGGAGCGCCGCGGAGACGCGCTATAACGTGGAGCGCTGGACCGACATGGCCCGTGGCGGTCACTTCCCGGCGCTGGAGCAGCCGCAGTTGTGGCTCGACGATGTGCGGACGTTCTTCCGCGGTCACCGGTAGAGCAGAACGGCGGCGCGGAGCGAAACCGCGGGTGGTCCGCGAGAAGTCTAAATACCCCTCTCGAAAAAGAACCTGCGCGGCTTGCGGCGGACATAGCGCAGGCCGTAGCCCCCCAATACACTTTTCTGGATAAAAGTCACGGCCTCCTCCGGCGAATCCGTCAGCAGAATTTGGCCCAGATCCGTCGCGTCGATGGCCCGGTTCGTCAACAGCGATTCCCGCTTCACGATAGCGCGAACAGTGGGGTGCGCCGGGACTCGCATTGGGGATCGTGGGTGTCGCAGAATGGAAGGCAACAGACTCAAGGGTTCCCCCTTCTGCGTCCGCTCTGCTAATCTGAGTTCGGCAAAGCTCGCTGGATCCGCCCCTACGTCTGTGAATACTACAGCCAAGCTCATCTTAGTTCTGTTGTTGTGGTCCGTTTCAGGCTGGCTGCTATTGGGCACCGGAGCGTTGGCGCACATGGCACAGCATGTGCGGCACACATTGACTGAAAAGCGGCGGCGATTCAGCGCGGAGCGATCCATCGGGCAATACCTCGCGTCCCATGCCGTGCGCAAACTACAAATCGGAGCAGGGACCAACCATTTGCCAGGCTGGCTGAACACAGACATCGAGCCGGACAAGGATGAGGTTTACCTGGATGCTTCCGGACCCTACCCGATACCATCTGAATCGATCGACTATATCTTCGCGGAACAACTGATTGAGCACCTCGGTTTTGAGCAGGGGCTCGAGATGCTTAAGGAATGGCGCCGCATACTCCGCGGCCACGGTACGATTCGTATCGCCACCCCAAACCTTTTAACTCTCGTGGGCTTATTCCGGGACGAAAGCGCGGAGGCCAAGCGATACGCCCAACAGGATATCGCGTTCAACAATCTGTCACTCCTCCCCACTGCGCCCAGCGCCGTACTGAATATGCAAATGCACCGTTTCGGGCACCAATTCCTTTACGATCCCGAGACCCTTTCAAGGGCTCTCACATCCGTGGGATTCCGTAGCATCCGCACTACGCCGGTGGGCCGTAGCGACGACCCCGCACTGGATGGCATCGATTCGCACGGTAAAGTGGTGGGAGAAGAGCTCAATCGGTATGTGACGATGGTGTACGAGGCGTCCAAGTAATTGGTAGGCGCGGCAGGACTCGAACCTGCGACCCTCAGCTTAGAAGGCTGATGCTCTATCCACCTGAGCTACGCGCCCGCGCAGTTACCTCTCAGTTTACCAGCCCTCCCGCACCCGCACGGTATAATTGAACAAGGAGCTTCCCCTTGACTATCGGGCAATTTTTGAGATTTTCCGCGCACGCGCAACTGCTGCCTGTGCTTGAGAGCGGCGAAGAAACGCTGGTCGGCGGGCAGGCCGTCATGGAAGGCGTCATGATGCGCGCGCCGCACAGCTATTGCGTCGCGGTCCGCAAGGCGAACGGAGAGATCGTCACCGACGAGAAGCCTATCGCCAGGGTCTCCGAAAAGTATCCGATCTTTAAGTACCCGGTTCTGCGCGGGCTGGGCACGCTGGGGCAGGCCATGAATCTGGGCTACCGCGCGCTGACGTTTTCGGCGAAAGCGGCTCTCGACGATGGTTCCACGAAAGAAGGCGAGAAACCGGCCGAAATTTCCTCCTGGATGATGACCGCGAACCTGGTGTTCTCGCTGGGCTTCTTCATCTTCCTTTACAAGTTCGTGCCGCTGTACCTGGCCACGCAACTGGGCAAAGTGGTTCCCTCGCTCTCCGGACGCTTCGCAACCAACATGACCGACGGCGCCATCCGCATGATCATCTTCCTGACGTTCCTGTATCTGCTCTCGCGCATGAAGGACATTCACCGCGTCTTCGAATTCCACGGCGCAGAGCATAAAGTCGTCTTCAACTTCGAAGCGCGCCAGCCGCTGACCGTCGAAAACGCGCAGAAGTTCGTGACCTTCCATCCGCGCTGCGGAACAAGTTTCCTGCTGGTGGTCATGGCCATTTCGATGATCTTCTACGCCCTGCTGCCCTTCGATGGATTCCTGCCCCGCTTCCTCAGCCGCATCGCGCTGTTGCCCGTCATCACCGGCGTCAGCTATGAGCTGATCCGTTTCGCGGCCAAGCGCCAGGGCACCATCATGGGATTGCTGACCGCTCCCGGACTGTGGCTGCAGCGCATCACGACGCAGCCGCCCGACGATACCGAAGTGGCCGTCGCCATTCATGCGCTGGAGGGTGCCATGGCGCTCGAAGCCAAGCAGGGCGGCGAATTGGTGATCGCCTGATGCAATATCAGCAAAAACTCGACGACATTGAACGGCGTTTCGATGAGTTGAACGCGCAGATGGCCGATCCCGCGGTCATCGGCGATTCCGCGCAATACCGCAAGGTCAGCAAGGCGCACAACGATCTGAGCGAGATCGTGGCGAAGTACCGGGACTGGAAAACCGCGAACCGGAACCTGCGGGAAGCGCGGCCCATGCTCGCGGAAACCGATGCCGAACTGCGCACCATGGCGCAGGACGAAGTCGCGCGGCTGGAGCCGGAACTGGCCAGGATCGAAGAGGATTTGAAGGTCCTGCTGCTGCCCAAGGATCCTCTGGATGAGAAAGACGTGGTCCTGGAAATCCGCGCCGGCACGGGCGGAGACGAAGCCACGCTGTTCGCCGACGAGGTCTTCCGCATGTATTCACGGTTTGCCGAAACGCGCGGATGGAAGGTCGAAGTTACCTCCTCCAGCCTGTCAGCGGTGGGTGGACTCAAGGAAGTAACAGCGCTGATCAGCGGCAACAAAGTTTACAGCCAGATGAAGTACGAAGCCGGCGTGCATCGCGTGCAGCGCGTTCCGGCCACGGAAACGCAAGGCCGCGTGCACACTTCAGCCATAACCGTGGCCGTGTTGCCGGAAGCCGATGAAGTCGAAATCAGCGTCGACGCCAAGGACATTCGCATTGACACGTTCTGCTCGTCGGGCCCCGGCGGCCAGAGCGTGAACACCACGTATTCGGCGGTGCGCATCACGCACCTGCCTACCGGTACCATCGTCTCCTGCCAGGACGAGAAATCGCAGATCAAGAACCGCGCCAAGGCCATGCGGGTGCTGCGCTCGCGGCTATATGAGATCGAACTGGAGAAGCAGCAGGAAAAGATCGGCGCCGAGCGCCGCAGCATGGTGGGATCGGGCGACCGCAGCGAGAAGATCCGCACCTATAATTTCCCACAGAACCGCGTGACCGACCATCGCATCGGCTTCACGTTGCATCAACTGGATCAGGTGATGGAAGGCAAGCTCGAACCGTTCGTCGAGGCACTGACCACGCACTTCCAGGCCGAAAAGCTCAAGGATCAAGGCGCCGAGCAGGCGGCTTAGATCCAGCCGGAACCCGGGAAATTCGGGGGGAATTCGGGACAGTACACTCATTTCGCGGTACGATGCTCCATATTCGTTAGGTCTTCCGGCGAAATGAGTGTACTGTCCCGAATTTCCGTCCGCACGGCTCTCTTGCAGGGCCAGAAACTTCTCGAAGACGCCGGCATCGATTCTCCGCGCCTGACCGCCGAAGTGCTGCTGATGCACGCCACCGGCCACGACCGCGCCTGGCTCTACGCGCACGGCAATGACGAGTTGATCGAGTTGTGGTGGATTCACTACGGCCGCTACCTGCACGAACGCATGCAAGGGAAGCCAACACAGCACATCACGGGCCGCCAGGAATTCTACGGGCGCGAGTTCCGCGTAACCCCGGAGGTGCTGATTCCCCGCCCCGAGACTGAGCTCTTGATAGAAGCCGCTCTGCCTTACGGCAACGCGGCTAACGCGACACTAGATATCGGTACGGGGTCGGGAGCCATCGCCGTCACGCTGGCGCTGGAGGCGAATGCGCGCGTGATTGCGACAGATATTTCTCTTCCGGCGCTGGCCGTCGCGTGCCAAAACGCGCGGACACTCGGTGCTCACGTCGACTTCGCCGCATGCGATCTGGGCTCGGTATTTGCGGATGGCTCGTTCGATCTGGTTGTGTCCAATCCGCCCTACGTCGCCGAACGCGACCGCGCGACTCTTGCGCCCGAAGTTCGCGATCGCGAGCCGGCGCTGGCGCTCTTTGGTGGTGACGACGGACTCGCTGTATATCGCCGTCTGATCCCCGAGGCAGCGCGTCTGCTGCTTCCCGGCGGCTGGCTTATGATGGAACTCGGCGAGGCTGCCGCCGTGCGCGAACTCCTGAAGGATTGGCATGACGTCGAGATCCGCAACGACCTGGCGGGCATCCCCAGGGTGGTGATCGCAAGGAAATGAAAAGCTACTTCCACCTCGATATGGACGCGTTCTTCGTCTCGGTGGAAGAACTCTTCGATCCCTCGCTCAAAGGCAAGCCGGTGGTCGTGGGAGGCCGCTCCAACGAACGCGGCGTGGTTTCGGCCGCCTCCTATGCCGCGCGCAAGTTCGGCGTGCACTCAGCCATGCCGCTGCGCACCGCTTACAAGCTGTGTCCGCAGGCGATCTTTGTCGAAGGCCGCCGTGAGCGCTACGTCGAATATTCGCGCAAAGTTTACGCCGTCCTGCAGAAGTTCTCCCCACGCGTCGAGATGGCCTCCATCGACGAAGCCTATCTGGATCTGACCGGCACGGAGCGGCTGCTCGGTCCGCCGCTGGCCGCCGCGCACGCACTGCACAACGCCGTCCGCGAAGCGACGCAACTCAACTGCTCCATCGGCGCGGCGGCGTCGCGTTTAGTTGCCAAGATCGCGTCCGATCAGGCCAAACCGCACGGCATTCTATGGATTCCACCAGGCGGCGAAGCGCGCTTCCTGGCCACTCTGGACGTGCGCAAGATCCCCGGCGTCGGCAAAGTGACGGAACGGAACCTGCACGAGTGCGGCATCCGCAAGATCGGCGATCTCGCGCAGCTCGACGCTGCGTTTTTAGAGAAGCGCTTCGGCAAGTGGGGTCTCGCGCTGGCCGGCAAAGCGCGTGGAGAAGACGCCGGCGGCTGGTTTGACGGAGAAATCGGCGAAGGCGACGACCCCAAATCCGTCAGCCACGAAAGTACTTTTTCGGTTGACACCGCGGATACAGCGACTATCGACGCCATGCTGGTGCGGCTGTCGGAGATGGTCGCGCGCCGCCTGCGCGATCATCAATTGCACGCGCGTACCATCCAGATCAAGCTGCGCTACTCGGACTTCTCAACCTTCACGCGGTCGAAAACGCTCGACCACGCCACGCAGATCGACACCGAATTCGCCGCCGCGGCGCGCGCGTTATTTCACAAGAGCTGGTCCGGAAAAGCCATCCGCCTGCTGGGCGTCTACGCGCAGTCGCTGGAAGCGGGAGAAGGCCAGACCAATCTGCTCGAAGAAGACAAGATGCAACGCTGGCGCAACACGCTGGCCGCCGTGGATAAGATTCGCGGTAAGTACGGCGACACCACCGTTTCTCTCGCCGCCGGCATGAACGCACCCTTCCGCGCCCGCGTGCATGAGAATCCGGAGAACTTACCCGGAAAAGACCCGCGCAGCAAAGGATTAGACAAATGACCGGTCACTTGCGCTATCCCGTTGGCCCGTGGGCGTGGCCCGCGGAAGTCACTCCCGAGGAGCGCGCCCAACACATCCGCGACATCGAAACTTTGCCCGCGCAGTTGCGCGCCGCCGTCGCCGGTCTCGCTCCGCGGCATCTCGACACACCGTATCGCGAGGGCGGCTGGAGCATCCGCCAGATTGTCCACCATGTGCCCGAAAGTCACATGAACAGTTACATCCGCTGCAAGCTGGCGCTGACGGAAGATCACCCAACGGTCAAACCATATGACGAAGCGCTGTGGGCAAAGCTGCCGGACGCGAGCACGGCACCGGTCGGCCTCTCGCTTGATTTAGCCGATGCCTTGCATCAGCGCTGGGTCCTTGTGTTGCGCGCCATGACCGATGCTGATTTCGAACGTACCTTGTATCATCCCGAAGCGGGAACGCTCAAGCTCAAGGCCGTGGCGGCCTGCTATGGGTGGCACGGACGTCATCACGTGGCGCAAATCGTGGCCACGCGCCAGCATTACGGCTGGTAGGGGACCTTGCTAGACTTGACAACAGTGCAGCTTTCCATCGTCATCCCGATTCATAACGAGGAGCCGTCCATCCTGCCGCTCTACGACCGGCTGACGATTGTGCTCGAAAAGCTGCGCAAGCCGTACGAGATCATTTTCATCGATGACGCTTCGACCGACCGCAGTTTTGACCTGCTGGCGAATCTGGTGGAAACTGACAGACGCCTGAAAGTGATCCGCCTGCGCCGCAACTTCGGACAGACGGCGGCTCTCGCGGCGGGCTTCGACGAAGCGCAAGGCACCGTCATCATCTCGCTGGACGGCGATTTGCAGCACGCGCCGGAAGACATCCCGGCGCTGCTCGAGAAAATTGAAGAAGGCTACGACATCGCCAGCGGCTGGCGCAAGAACCGCGTGGATAATGCGGTCACGCGCCGCATTCCTTCGCGCATCGCCAACTGGTTGATGTCGAAGGCGTCCAACGTGGAGTTACGCGACTTCGGGACCACGTTCAAGGCCTACCGCGCGGAGATTCTCAAGGACGTGAACCTGTACGGAGAATTGCACCGCTTCATCCCCGCGCTCGCGTCTCTCTATGGCGCGCGCATCGCGGAAGTGCCCATCAAGAACATCCCGCGGCCCAGCGGCGGCTCGCACTACGGCCTGGGCCGGACGTTCCGCGTGATGTTCGACATCTTCACCATCTGGTTCCTGCTCAAATATTTCACGCGGCCCATGCATTTCTTCGGCAAATGGGGTCTGCTTTGCGCCGGACTGGGCGGCAGTATACTGGCATTCCTGGCGGGCAAGAAACTCTGGACCAACGGCGACATCATTGAGCAGCACGGCCCGCTGATGGTCGCCGCGGCGCTCGCGCTGATCACCGGCGTGATCCTGTTCTGTACCGGACTTCTGGGTGAAGTGCTCTCGCGCACGTACTTTGAAAGCCAGGGCCGCCGCATTTACGCGGTGCGCGAAATCCGCAGCAAACGTGAAGCCCAAGCCCCCGACGGAGCCCCAGGAGCGCACGGCCCTCGCGGATGAACCTGCGGGCGGTCATCTTTGATTTTGGGAATGTGCTCTGCTTCCCACCCACTGCAACGCAACTATCGGAAGCCGCCGCGCTGTGTGGTCTCACCACTCCAGAATTCGTTGCCAACTTCTGGCGGAAGCGGCGCGACTATGATCGCGGCACCGAGCCGGCCGCCTACTGGCGCGACTTCGGCGTCATGAGCGGACGCGATTTTGACGCGGCGATGATCCAGGAAATGATCCGCCGCGAGATTGCTTTCTGGAGCCATCATGACACGCGCGTACTCGGCTGGATCAAAGATCTTCGACGCGCCGGCCTGCGCACCAGCATCCTTTCCAACCTGCCCGCGCCTCTCGGCGAGAACCTGCGCGCGACCGCCGGCTTCCTCGACCACTTCGATCAAGTCACGTTCTCCTATGAACTCGGCGTGATCAAGCCGGAACCGGAGATCTACCACTACGCGGTCCGCGGGCTCGGTGTCGCGCCGGAAGAAGCACTATTCCTCGACGATCGCACGGAGGACGTAGAAGGCGCGCGCGCCATGGGACTGCATGCGGAAGTGTTCACCACCTGGGAAGAGTTTCTCGCACAGCACCATGCCCGCTATGCGCTCCCTTCGCCAAGCACCTAGGCCTCCAGGCCTGCCTGTTACAATCCGGGTAGGACCTTCGGCCTCATGACTTATCCTTCCGGCCTTCCGCGTACACTTGGCACCCTGCGATCCGATCCCAAGTTTCAAGCCATCCGCGGCGTCAAAGACGAACTTCGCGATAATTTGATCGCCAAATTAAAGAACCACGAAGAATTGTTTCACGGCATCGTGGGCTACGAAGACACCGTGGCTCCACAGGTGGTCAACGCGGTGCTCTCCAAGCACAATTTCATCCTGCTCGGACTGCGTGGGCAAGCCAAGACGCGCCTGATCCGCATGCTGGTGACGCTGCTTGACGAATACGTACCCTACATCGCGGGCTGCGAGATTCACGACCATCCGCTGGCGCCCATCTGCAAACCGTGCCGCGATCTGGTGGCCGGGAAGGGCGACGCGACGCCGGTGGCCTGGCTCGCGCGCGACCAGCGCTACGTGGAAAAACTCGCCACGCCCGACGTGACTATTGCCGATATGATCGGCGACATCGACCCCATCAAAGCCGCGCGCACCGGCGAAACCATCGGCAGCGAGCTTACCGTGCATTACGGACTGCTGCCGCGCGCCAACCGCGGCATTTTCGCGATCAACGAACTGCCGGATCTGGCGGGCAAAATTCAAGTCGGCCTATTCAACATCATGCAGGAAGGCGACGTGCAGATTAAGGGCTACCCGGTGCGGTTGCCGCTCGACGTCATGCTGGTATTCACGGCGAATCCCGAAGACTACACCGCGCGCGGCAAAATCATCACGCCGCTCAAGGATCGCATTGGCAGCGAGATTCGCACGCACTATCCGGCCACGCTCAATCACGGTATTGAGATCACCGAACAAGAGGCCTGGACCGGCCGCCCCTCGCCAGTCACGCTACGCATTCCCAAATATCTGCGTGAAGTGATCGAGCAGGTGGCGTTTTCCGCCCGCGAAGACAAGCGCGTGGATAAGCGCTCCGGCGTCAGCCAGCGCCTGCCGATTTCGGCCCTCGAAAACGTTGTCTCCAACTCCGAGCGCCGGGCGTTGCTGACCGGCGAATCCGTCGCCGTGCCGCGCATTCTAGATGTGTATGCCGCGCTGCCTTCCATCACCGGCAAACTCGAGCTCGAATATGAAGGCGAGCTGAAGGGCGGCGATGTGGTTGCGCGCGAACTGATCCGCCTGGCCGTCGGCAAAGTCTTCACGTCTTATTTCGAGGGCGAAAACCTCGCCAATATCGCGCAATGGTTCGAGCTCGGCGGAACGCTGAAGCTGGATGAAACCGTTTCCTCGGACGCGATGGTCAAGCAACTGACTGGCATCCAGGGTCTGCTCGAAAAGACCAAGCGGCTTGGCCTGGGCGCAAGCGAGCCCGACGCCGTGCGCGCCGCGGCCGGCGAATTCATCCTGGAAGGCTTGTACGCGCACAAGCGCATCAGCCGGAATGAGGAGATCGGCTTCACGGCCGGAGAACGGCGCCGCGAACCGCCCGAAGAAGTGAAGAAGATTAAGAGGCAATATCAGTGAAATCGGTCCGCTATGGGCGCTATACGGGAGAGGACCTCGGCCTCGGCGCCGAAGATTTGCTCCAGGCCCTGGCGGACTTTTTCCTGGGCAGCGGCTTCGACGATCCCTACATGCAGTTCAGTCAGTTCAATCAGCACTCGCTCGAAAACCTGAAACGCGCCCTCGAAGAAGCTCTCGCGCGGGGCGATATGTTCGACCCGGAACGCGCCGAGCAGATCCGCCAGCAACTGGAGAGCATGTCGCAGGAGGAGCTCGACCAACTCCTGGAGGGGCTGGTCCGGAAGCTCATCGACGAAGGCTACATCAACGCCGAGCGCCCGGAAGGAGGCCGCGACTCGGAAGTCGAAGTCAAAGTCACCGACAAAAGCATCGACTTCCTGGGTTTCAAAACGCTTAAGGATCTGCTGGGCTCGCTCGGCCGCGCCAGTTTCGGCGCGCATGACACGCGAGATCTTTCGACTGGCGTCGAGAGCAGTGGGGCGTCCAAGATTTACGAATTCGGCGACTCCATGAACCTGGACGTCAACCAGACGCTATTCTCGGCTCTCTCCCGCGAAGGGCTGAAGCTGCCGCTGAATCTGGAATACAACGATCTGCACGTGCATCAGTCGGAGTATCAAAGCTCCTGCGCGACGGTGCTGATGCTCGATTGCAGCCACAGCATGATCCTCTATGGCGAGGACCGTTTCACTCCCGCCAAGAAGGTCGCGCTCGCGCTGGCGCATCTGATCCGCGTGCAATATCCTGGCGACTCGCTGCGCTGTGTGTTGTTCCACGACACGGCGGAAGAACTGCGCATCGAGGAACTGGCGCGCGTGCAGGTCGGCCCCTACTACACGAACACGCGCGAAGGCCTGATTCTGGCGCAACGCTTGCTGGCGCAAGAGAAGAAAGACATGAAGCAGATCATCATGATTACCGACGGCAAGCCCAGTGCGCTCACGCTGGACGACGGGCGCATTTACAAGAATGCGTTCGGCCTGGACCCTCTGGTGATCAGCCGCACGCTCGAAGAAGTGAGCCGCTGCAAGCGCCAGGGCATTTTGATCAACACCTTCATGCTGGCCAGCGACTACGGCCTGGTGAACTTCGTCCAGAAAGTGACCGAACTATGCCGCGGCAAAGCGTATTTCACTACGCCTTACACCCTCGGCCAATACCTGCTCATGGATTACATGAACCGTAAGACGCGTACGATTCACTGAGTACTCTCCGGCGATCATACTGCCGACTACGACAGAGCCGCAACCGAGGCCGGCCGTATCCGCCTCACTCGAAGGCGGCGATGCCGACAAATGCGGTTGTGGTCCCTGTCGAAACTTTCCACTTTGTCATCACCCTACGCACGGCGGGAGAGCATCAAATCGATAAGAACGCCTTCAGGTATTGGATCGGCACAAGTTTCCCGCGACCTCCGCCGCCGCTTGATGGTCAGCCGGTTTTGACTGTGGAGTTCATGACGCAGCTACCGTGGGTGCTGGCGGAGCCTGCTGAATAACCTTAACCGCCGTCCCACCGAACCAGCCTGGCGCAGAATTGCGCGCGACGTGCCTTCTGGCATGTCCCTTGAGTGGTTTGGAATCGTACGTATAGCGATTTGTCTCAGCATTGAACCAGATCTCATGGCTTCCCGCCGCTTGACGGTCGAACTCAAATCCAAACAACTTCAATCGGCGAACAATCTCCCGATAACGGAAGTCTGACAACCGGCCCACTCAAGCAGCCACCACGATTGTGAAGTCCTGGTTTCCGGCCATAGGCGGCAAAGAGAGTGCGCCTTCACGTTCGCTGCGAGCTTCGATCAATCGGCGAGCCACGTCGCGGGCAATCTCCAGTGTTTCTGCCACGGTCCGGCCTTGCGCCACCAATCCCGGCAATTGCTCGGATGTCGCCAGGTAGCCGCTTTCGGGCAAATGCTCTACGTGGATGTGAACGGCTACTTCCATTAGTCCAAGCGTAGCCAAGCTAAACCGTCCATGAGTCACTCGTCGCGCGGTTGCAGCACGCGCAGCACCTTCCGCCACTCCCTTAACCCCACCACACACAACAACAGGAAGACGAGGTACAGACCCGCCGTCAGCCACAGATTCTTATACAAGTAAAGTGGAATGTAAATCAGGTCGGCTGCGATCCAGATCCACCAAGACTCCAAGTATTTCCGGCATTGCCCGAAAGTCGCGGCGAGCGACAACGCTGTTGTGACACCATCCCACGCAGGCACGGTCGAGTCCGTGAATCGCCGCAAAAAGAATTGCAATGCGAAGGCCGCGGCCGCTGTCGCCGGCACCAGCCACATCCACGTCGCGCGCGGCGTCCGCGCCACCTGCAATTCTACGCCTCGGCCCCGACTGCCCCAGTTCGGCCGCGCCCAGATCCACCATCCGTAAATCCCTAGGGTGATGTAAACCAGTTGGAGTCCCGCATCGCCGTAGAGTCCGGCTGTAACAAATACGGCGATGTAAAACGCGTTATTCGCCAGCCCGATGGGCCAGTTCCAGATGTTCTGCCGCGCCAGCAACCACACATTCACCGCGCCGGTGACAAATCCCAAGAGTTCGGAGACGGACATCCGTCCCTAGAATACAGGTCAGCGGCCCAGCACGCCTTCAATGGCCGCAATCACCGTGCAGACGATGCTGTGTCCTAGCAGTCCATAGTGGATCCAGCGGCGCGTGTAGCGCATCACAAGGGAGACCTGGCTCATCGGCCCCAATTGTGCGCGAGGAACCGCGCCTGGGACCAATAGGCCCACTTCTGAATTTCAATGGGAAATGAAGAAGAAAGTATTAGTACTGCAAAGGGGAGCTAAAGAATGAAAGGGCGGAATTAAAACAAAAAAACCCCTCTGTTGCAACTTGCCCAAATGGCGCATAAGAAGCGGTTAAACTTTCGGACACTTACCCGCAAGCACTAACAAAATTCCCGCTCACTATGACCACCTGTGCCCGTTGCAAGCAGAGGGCAGGTGTTCAAGTTTACTTCATCAATTCGTTTTGTAGGATAGCACGCTTTTGGCCAGTCAAGGGAACCCTTGTTTTCATCGAGATAGCCCGGGGGGGCCATGGGAAAGTGCGTGTCTGTGCCCCAGGGGTGTGTCCGTGTGACACAATTGGGCTTATGCTGTGGCGTGTCGCAGTCATATGTCTCGCCGGCGCCTCAGTACTGACGGGCCAAAGCGAGGATTACAAGGTATATACCGACGCCCCACGCCTGCTGCTTACGCCTCAACGCCTGCGCCTGGTCAAGCGGGAAAACGAGCGGCAATCTCTGCGTTGGCAACAATTTGACACATTGATGTCGGGCGGAGCCGCCATGCCCGAGCCGGGGTTTGCCGGCGCGCTGTATTACCGCGCAACGGGCCGCGCGCCGGTGGGGCAGAAAGCCGTCGAATGGGCCTTGAGCAACGCCGCCACCGACCTGCGCCAGCTTGCCTTGGTTTTCGACTGGTGCGGACCCGCCATGAACGACGCACAAGCCGAGCGCCTGGGAGTGAAACTTGAAAAGACCCTCGCCGCAGCGCCCTCTTCCGATGCCCGCCAACAGAGCGCCCGTGCGCTCGCCGCCATCGCGCTGGCCGATCGCCTTCCCGATCACGGCGAGGCAGTGCTCAAGTCGATCGTCGAAACCTGGTGGAGGGCCGGGATCGCGAAGAAACTGGAAGCGGGTGTCGCCGCGATTCCCCGCGAACAGATTTACGCGCTGTTCGAGCTCCTGCACGCCATCCGCGACAATCTCAAGATCGATCTGCGCGAGGATGCGCCCGCGTTTTTCAAGGCGCTCCCCACCGATCATGTGGTGAGTCACTATCCTAATCCCTATCCCGCGCCCGAAAATCTGTACCGCATCCCGGTCTACATCCGCGCGGGCGAACCCGATCTCACGGAAGCCGCGCTTTCCCGCGCCGCCGAGTTTGCCATGGTGGCCTACGACTCCAACGCCGGCGATATCCAGTTCATGCAGGGTTGGCTGATGCAGGACCGCTACCTGATGCGCGGAGGTTTCGGCATTCCTTATGAGTTCCTGTGGGCCAATCCTTATCAGCCGGGCCTCAGCTATTTCCAGTTGCCGTTGGTGTTTCACAATGCGGCAACGGGGCACTTCTTCGCGCGCACCAGTTGGGATGAGGATGCCATCTGGCTTGGCTATTTCGAGGGGCAACTGCAACTGTTCCGCGAAGGCAAGATCCAGACACTACGCGCCGGGGCCACGACGCGGCCGGTGAGCGTGGGCGACGCCGTTATCCTGACCGCGCAGGACAAGGAAAGCTCTCGCTTCCGCGCGTCATCGGAAGCCGTGTTCATTCTGAACTTGACCCCGCGCGCGCATTACGACGTCGAGATCGACGATCAGGAGTTACGCGACGAGGAAACCGACGCCGGCGGAACACTGGTACTGGCGCTTCCCGAAGCCATCGAGACGGGGATCCGGGTAAAGCGGAGAAGCGAATAACGCCGACAGCAGCGTCGCCGCTCTTACTTGCCGTTTCTTATTTGTCGTTCTTTACTTAACGAAGACCTCGATCGCGGCCCCTGGCTCGGAGCTGAGATTCCTGAACCCGTGAGGCGTTCCGCGTGTTATATAGAACACTTGGCCCACGGGCGCGTCCACGGGCTTAGCGGACCCGATAGTCACCTGCAGCTTAGCCGACAGCGGAATAAACAGGTGGGACTTCACGTCGTCATGCTGATGGATCGCGCGATTCGCATTGGGCTTGAGCTCGACGCGGATGGCGCGAACCTCCCCTTGCTCGATAATACCGACGGGGTTATACCCCTGCTTGGCCCGCTCAGCCTGCTTCGCCTTATCGGACTCTTTGCTCTGGGCTGATAAAGACAATGACAACGCCGACAAAGACAACCCGGCGATCACGGCGACTCCTAGAACGTATTTCCTCATGGATTCATGCCTCCTATGGCGTTTCATTATAATCGACGCGCGGGCGTGACTGCTTCCGTTCGCACTCCGCTCTAGCCCCCAGCCTTATGCTGCTTGAGCGGGGCGGCAAGAAGTTCTTCCCGGCGGCGGAAATTCGTGGCCCTCAGCCGCGCGAGTGCATCGCCCAGATCGACCATGCCGCGGTGCCGGGACTCCCCCGGTTGTCCCCGGTTTGACTTTCCCCGGCCAAACAAAATACCATTGTGGACGGGGAGACACCTAAACATGAAAAAGATCTGCGTGCTATTGGGAATCACGACGCTGCTGGCCACGGCGGCCCTGTTCGCGCAAAGCGACATGGACTATCAAGGCTACATGAAGACCGTGGGCGCCACCAACGGAAGCCTGCAGAAGAACATCGCCGCGAAGGACGGGAAAGCCGCCGCCGCGGACGCTCAGAAGCTGGAGAGCACCTTCAAGCAAGTGGAAGCGTATTGGAAAGCGAAGGGCGCGGCCGATGCGGTGACTTTCGCCCAGAAGGCGGGAGCCGCGTTCGGAGCGGCCGCCAAGAGCGCCGATGCCGGCAACTTCGATCAGGCTCTGGCGGATGCCAAGGGTGCGGGCGCCAACTGCGGTGGCTGCCACATGGCGCATCGCGAAAAGACCGACACCGGTTTCAAAATCAAGTAAAGCATTCAGTCATTGACTGTTGGTTTCCGCGAAGGGCGGGGCTCGGGATAACCGCGCTCCGCCTTCGCTATTCTGGAGTGGAATGCCGTTTGCCACCATCCCCGAAGCGATTGAAGAACTGCGCGCCGGACGCATGCTGGTGGTCGTCGACGATGAGGATCGCGAGAACGAGGGCGACCTCACCATGGCGGCCGATTGCATCACGCCGGAAGCCATCAACTTCATGGCCACCTACGGCCGCGGCCTGATCTGCCTGGCGCTGACGCCGGAACGCTGCGACGCTCTGCACCTGCCGCTGGTCTCGCCCAAGAACACATCGCGCTTCGGCACGGCGTTTTGCGAGTCGATTGACGCCGCGCGCGGAGTGACCACCGGTATCTCAGCCGCCGACCGCGCTCTCACCATCCGCGCCACCATGCAGCCGGACGCCAAGCCCTCCGATCTGGCTCGGCCCGGCCACGTGTTCCCGCTGCGCGCCCGCAAGGGCGGTGTCCTGGTGCGCGCCGGGCAGACCGAGGCGTCCGTGGATCTGGCGCGCATGGCGGGCTTCGAGCCCGGCGGAGTGATCTGCGAAATCATGAACGACGACGGCTCCATGGCGCGCGTGCCCCAGTTGACCGAATTTTGCGCCCGCCACGGACTCAAGATGGTGTCCGTCGCCAGCCTGATCCGCTACCGCTTGGAAACCGAGCACCTGGTGGAGCGCGCGGGCGAGGGCTGCATTGAAACCGAGTTCGGATCGTTCAGGACGATTTCCTACGTGAGTCCAATCAACGGCGAGACGCATCTGGCGCTGGTGCGCGGAGAAGTCGCGGGCCAACCCAATGTACTGGTTCGCATGCACGCCCGCTGCCTGCTGGGCGACGTGTTCGGTTCGCAACAGTGCGGCTGCCAACAGGCGTTGCGGGGATCGCTCGCGCGCATCGCTGAAGAGGGCGCCGGTGTTCTCGTGTACCTGCACCAGTCCGGCTTGGGCGCGCGTAAGCACTACGTGGCCATGGATAGCCACGCGCCGCCGCAGGACGAAACCGGCATCGGGGCGCAAATTCTGGCGGACCTTAGGCTTTCCACCATCCGTCTGCTCACCAACCACCCGCGCAGAGTCATCGGCGTCGACGCGTTCGGCATCGAGATCGTCGGGCAAGTTCCAATCGAGGGATAGCGACTCGGTGGGTATGGCGGGAATAGGAGACCGTTGATGGATCGCCGCGAATTTCTGACCGGCAGTATGGGCTCGGCGCTGCTCGCCGCGCTGCCGGCGGACCTTCTCGCACAGAGCGGGAAGCCCCCGCGCTCGGAGGTCTGGGATACAGGACGCGTGCGGCATCT
Source organism: Candidatus Sulfopaludibacter sp. SbA3 (assembly GCA_945861625.1). Classification (GTDB taxonomy): domain Bacteria; phylum Acidobacteriota; class Terriglobia; order Bryobacterales; family Bryobacteraceae; genus Palsa-187. Next base: position 15,025 of record CAMAVI010000020.1, on the reverse strand, counting down.
ACTGCCCACGGTCAGCGATACGCGCATCCTGATCAAGGCCTCATTTGCGCAGCCTCTTTCGGCAGCTCCCACGCTGCGCGTGGGCAACAAGCCGGTGGCGGCCCAGATGAACGATACGCGCGGCGAATTCTGGCAATTCCACGCTGCCGGCCTGGAACCGGGCCGCCGCTACCGGCTCTTGTTGACCGCCAAAGGCGGCGCGGCGCTGTGCCAGCCCTGGGACTTATCTACGCTTCCCGCCCCCGATGCACGCCCGGACCGGTTCCGCGTGCTGTTCTTCACATGCGCGGGCGGTCACGAGCAATTGCGCTACCTTCCGGCGGCGATTCGCAGCCGCCTGTTGCGCCGAGCGCTCTCCTATCAGCCGCACGTCGCGGTGGCCAACGGCGACCATATTTACTGGGACCTGCTGGCTCCCCGCATGAGCCTGTCTCATGGCGCATCGCCGGAAGCCGAACGGCTGGCTGGAGCTTTCACGCGCTCGGCTCTGGTGTTCGGCGACAAGAACGAGACCGTGCTGCGGCGTGTCGCGGATCCGCAAGTCATTCCCGTCTACGGTACGGACTTCCGTTCCACGCCGGTGTTCTTCCTGCAGGACGATCACGACTATTTCGATAACGACGAAGCGACGGAAACGATCATCACGTTCCCGCCCACATGGTTCATGCTGCAGCTCGCGCGCGCCACGCAACGGCTCTACTATCCGGAGTTCCTGCCCGAAACCAACCGGCCGCAAAACCTGCCGTGGTCGTCATCCAGTGACCGCATTCCCGGTCTGTCGGAAAGCTTTGGCACAGTCCGCTATGGACAGCTGGCGGAAATTCTCCTGTATGATGTGCGCCGGACCATGACACTGGCGGGATCCAGCGCGGTATTCATCGATTCCGAGGTTGAGAAGTGGCTGCTCGCGCGCACGGCATCGCCTGAGGTGACCCACTTGGTTCACGCACCGTCCAATCCTCCGGGCTGGAGCGCCGGGAAGTGGGGCGAGTGGTATCCCGATGTGCTGGGAGCCGATAACAAGTTGACCACCGCCTCGCGGAAACTCTACTGGCAGGACGGCTGGCTCAAACAGCACGATCGCATCATGGCGGCGCTGGCGGCGATGAAGGGGCGCACTCCGCTGATCGTCAGCGGGGATCTGCACGCCGTGGCAATCGGCAAGATGCTGCGCAGCGGCGCGCTCAATCTGCAAAGCAACCCGATCACGACGGTGCTCTCCGGGCCCATCGGTACCCACCCCGATTTCTGGCCGTCGGCGTTCCGCGGTGTGGGCGCGACTCCGCCATCGCATCTCGACATGCGCGAAGAGATCAAGCCAATTGAACAGCACGGTTTCACACTGGCGGACTTTCTGCCGGACCGCACGATCCTGCGATTCTTCAAATGGGATGTGAATTCGCAGTCTCCCGATGCGATCGACACATTGGAACCCTTTCACACCACGGAGCTGGGACGCCCCATCTAGCAGCCGTTAACGCTATGCCGCGGGATACGCGGGGTGGGCCTGGATATCTTCGATCTGCGCTACGTGACGGTATCCGTGCTGGCCTAACGCAACCAGCCACTGGTAGCAATCCAGATCTCCGAATGCAATGTGGGGAAAGAAGTAGCTGCGCAGATCAGCCTGGGTTTCCGCCGCGAAGGCGATGGTTCGCGCCCGGACCTTGCGAAACTCCGCGACCAGATCGGCGGGATCGGGCCATCTCCCCACGGGGCGGGCCGCTTCCCGGGCGTTCAACCTTGCCGCGCGGGTACTGGCCAGTCCAAAAACCAGGGAATCCTTTGTGGAGGCCAGCGCGCGCTTATCGAGCTGCGCGGGTCCTTGGATCACATTCGCAATTTCCCGGGTGACGAAGTTTTCCAGAGCGACGATGTGCTCCATATTTTCGGCGATGGACCAGCGCTCGGGTGTCTCGCGGAAACTCCACTGCGCCGGGGACAGACGCTTCACGATTTCCAGGAGCCGCGCTTCACTCGAAGCCAATTGATCCAGAGCCAGTTGCCGTTCTTGCGGATTCATACTCGTAGATTGTCTCGCCCTTCAGGAGGCGGAGTCTAGAGCGAGCCCCCGTTACAATGAATGGATGGGGGCTCGTTTATGGTGGCTGATTGCGGCCACCTTCCTTGGTTTTCTCGGCATGGGCACCGTGCTGCCGGGCATGGCGCCGCACGTCCGGCACGACCTGGGAGGGACGGATGAGACGGTCGGCCTGGTCATCGGAACCTTTTCCTTCGTGGCCCTGGCTTCGCGGTTCATCTCCGGCCCGTTGGCGGATCGCAGAGGCCGCAAAGCAGCCTTCCTCACCGGTCTCTTCAGTTGCGGGCTTGCCGGGTGCGCGTACTTGCTGCCGGTTGGAATCCAGGGGGCATATCTGGGCCGCGCTTTGCAAGGCTTCGGCGAGGCCTGCCTCTACACAGGAGCCGCCGCCTGGGTGGTGGAAGTGGCCGGCGTCTCGCGCAGCGGCCGCGCCTTGGGATACCTGAGCAGCGGCATCTGGGGAGGCATCTCCGCGGGGCCCGTGGTGGGCAGTTGGCTGGTGAGCTTTGAACACGCCGCGATGATGCAGGTTTTTACCGCGCTGGCCGCTTTCCTGATGCTGTGGCGGATCCCAGAGGACTACACGCCGCATCCCGATCCCGGCAAGCGCGTCTGGTTGCCCGGGCATTTGATCAAACCGGGGCTGGCGGTAGGGTTCGTCAGCGTTCACTATCCGGTGGTGGCGGGGTTTCTCATTCTGCATCTGGCGAATCACGGGCAATCCGGGCCGATGGCATTTTCCGCTTACGCGGGTTTCATGCTGCTGGCGCGTTTTTTCCTTGGCGGACTGCCGGACCGCGTGCCGCCGCGGCGCACGTACTTTGTGGGGATTGTGGCTATGGCGATAGGGCTGGCGGGATTGTCAATGGGGCCTCCGCCGGTGCTCGCGGTTGCATCGTCCGCCATGCTCGGCCTGGGATTCTCTTTCCCCTGGTCTTCGATCCTCTCCACGGTGCTCAAGCGCACGCCGAGCCACGAGCACGGATCGGTGGTCAGTGTGATGAGCGCATTCTACGACTTGTTCGTCGGAATCAGTTCTTTCGCGGCGGGAGTCATCGCGAGCCACCTCGGATACAGCGCGGCGTTCTTAATGGCACTGGGCGCGCTGGTAGCCGCGGCGCTCGCGGGCCGCGCGGTGTTCGCCTCCGCGCACTTTGAACCGGCGCCGGCGGAAGCCGGCGAAGAGGCGCGCAGGTGATCAGGAACTAGATTACGGCACCTGACAGGGGTTATTTCGCCGACTTATCGTCGTCCGCGGCGTTATTGGAGGAGCCCAGGAACAGCTTTCGTCCATCGGTGAACGTGACATTGGCGCCGTTCGCCCGGTTGTCCCCGGACTTGGCCAGAAACCCTTCCACCACCACCTCCGTGCCTTTGGTTAGGGAATCCTTCGTCACCCCGCGCCTATACAGGGCGTTCGGGCTGCCGCCCTCGATCATCCAAGTGACCATCTTTCCGTCGTCACCCTTCACGTCGATGTGAATCCAGGCGTGCGGGTTGATGAATTCCACCTTGGTGATGGTGCCGCGCAGCTTGACCGGTTTGGTCGCGTCGAATTCGGCCGCGAACGCGTGATGCGCCCACGCGGGCGCCGCCATCAGCAACAAGCCTAAACCGGCAACAATAGTTATCCTGTTTCGCATTTGAGTCCTTTCTCTATTTTTCGCGTTTCTCTCTCACTTGGCCCGCTTCGCGGCGGCTTCGGCAGCCTTCTTTTCCTCAACGCGAGATCCCTTGAGAGCGCCGGTCATGCCGTAATTTCCTTCGTGACAGGCATACTCGTACACCAGGCTGTCAATTCTTTGCATGGGAAGTTGCGCGGTCCAGGGCTTGGTAAACGCCGTCGGATCGTCGATCGTAAATTCGTAGTTGATGGTGTCCGCATCGGCGCGCGTGAAGCGTTCGGTTAGATGCATATTCTTGTCCGATCCGCGGAAGCTGTACTTCTCGGTGAAATTGGTCGTGTCCACGACCAGCGTGTCGCCCTCCCAACGCCCGCGCGAGTCGCCCATATAGGCGCGGATGCTGGGTGGGAGATGAGGCCGGCCATCTGTTGGAATGACGCGAGCATCGTGAATCCTCTCGTTCAGGATCGCAACGGAACCGGGAGCTTGTACGATCTGGAAGTTATTGTTGTAGGCAGCCGGAAGCTGGGGCAGCCCGCGCGTGATGCAGCGCATCGAAAGGTCCAGGTCTTCGGGCCCGTCCTGGGGATGCTCCTTGAGATATTTCGCGCGGGCTTCGACGGTTCTCTTCGCCTCTGGCGTCAAGGGAGGAATCTTGCCATCTGGCGGATCCGTGATCAATGACGTTCTCCGGGTCCCCACGACCTTGTTGATTCGCTCCGTCCAATAGTCGTTGTAAGGGACAAGATCGCCGTCACGGCCTTTGGAGCCCAGTTCATGCTTGTCAAACTCGGCCCTTTGCTTTTCGTATTCGGCGGCCTCCGCGGCCGTCAGAAAGGGCTTGTTGGCGAACTCAGCGGGCCGCTCCAAAGGAGTAAGCGTAGAGGTGGTCCACACTCCCTGGAGATCGGGATGACCGTCCGCCATGCGCGGCATGGTCCACGCTTTCTTGGTGTCCCTTGTGGGAGTCGCTGCTGGAGCCGCCGCCGGCCGGGCTTGGCCCAGCATGGGCGACGGCGTCAAGAACAGAATCGCGGCCACCGCCGGAGTTCCCATCATGGCAATCAATCGATGTGTGTACATATAGCTTCCTCCGGGCCTACTTGGCCGGCTTCTTCCGGAACTCTCCGTACAAAAACTCTTCGCTAAACTCCACGCACTTGGCTTCGATGACCTGAGCGTTCTTTTCCACATGCCGGTACAGCGGCATGCTGATCTTCCAGGGCCGCGTGAACACGGACGGGTCTTCGATGGTGGCTTCATACATCATGGTATCCGGGCTGCGCGGAGTGTAGCGCTCCACCACATGCAAGGCGTCGCCGTGGTAATTGCCGGCCCGGTCAAACCAGGAGTCCTCGGTCTGGCTGGTCACGTCCACGACGAGCGTCTCGCCTTCCCAGCGCCCGTTCGACCAGCCCATCCAACTATCGGCGGGGGCCTTGGTGGGGCTTCCCATATTGATCACGCGCACGGCGCCCGCGAATTGATAGGTGACCAGAATATTGTTCTTCGACTGGACGATCTGAAACGGATAGGGCATATAGGTGGCGCGCGGAATACCCGGCATGTAGCACTTCAGTTCCGGGTCCAATTTCATCCAGTTGGCGGCATTCTCTTTCTTCTTGGCCGCCGCCGCCGGCGTGTAGGGAATCTCCTCGCCCTCCACGATGCCGGTACCGGAAGGGACAAAGAAGGCAGCGCCGAGCGCGGGCACGGGGCCGGCCACCGCCGTGTGCCCCTGGAGATCCCAATTCGCCGTGTTCATGGCCTGCCAGATACCGTTCAAATTGGGCCTTCCGTCCGCCGTGCGAGGCGCCCGATACGCCGGAGTCTGGCCGTTCGCTGGTCTCGCGGATAGAAAGAAGATGGACAACGCGGCGGCGGCCGCAATCCCTGTAAGCCGGTTTCGCATTCTGCTCTGGCACTCTCCTTAGAGAATACCCATGAGAGTACATTCAAACGATACCGGTGTCAATGAATCTGTCATGCGGGAATCCGCCGTGCGAGATAGCGCCGGCGCGGATTCGGTAGCGTTGACCCAGTCGCTACGACCGCAAGCCTTACCAATCGGTTGGCCGGTAGTCCTTCAAGAACTGCCCCCACACATGTTGCCCGGTATTGAAACCGCTCATGATGGGATCGAGGATGCGAGCCGCGCCGTCCACGATATCGAGCGGCGGGTGAAAGCGCTGCTCGACAATCTTCCGCGCGGCAAGTGGCAGTGGATCTTCATCGGTCACCCATCCCGTGTCCACGCTATTCATGTGTATACCATCATTCAAGTAATCCGTGGCCGCGGTCCGCGTCATCATGTTGAGCGCGGCCTTGGCCATGTTGGTATGAGGATGGCGGGTTGTCTTCCGGTGCCCGTAGAACTGACCTTCCATCGCGGACACATTGACGATATGCTTGTCACGCTCCGCCGTTCGCATCAGCAGGGGCTTGAGCCGGGCATTGAGAATGAACGGCGCGACCGCGTTGATCAACTGGACTTCCAGCAATTCCACGGAAGACACTTCCGCCATCAATAGCCGCCACGAGTTTCGTCCCCGCAGATCGACTTGCTGCAAGTCCTGGTCCAGGCGGCCCGCGGGGAAGAGATGCTCTTGCCTGGCCAGATCCTCCACCAGCAGAGGAACTTGAGATAATTCCGCGGACTGGTTTATCCAACGTGAAACGGGCAGCGAGCGCGACGCAGGCAACGGGCTGCCGGCCGGCTCGGCGCAGACTCCCAGCAGACGGCGCGCCTCCGCGGGCATAAGATCCAGCGCCGCCCTCTCCCCCTCGATCATGTGCGCGTAAAACTCCGGCGGCCGCCGAACGGTTTGGCAAGCATTATTAATGATGAAATCGAGCCTCGGATGAGTGTCGAGCAGGTGCCCGCAGAGAGCCTCAACGCTGGACGGGCTGCGCATGTCCAAGCCGAAGATTTCGAGCCGCTTCTCCCATTCACCGAAGTCCGGTTCCCGCGCATAGCGCTGGGCCGAATCGCGAGGGAATCGCGTGGTGACAATCAGATGCGCACCCGCGCGAAGCAGCTTCAGGCCTGCCTGATAGCCAATTTTCACGCGTCCGCCGGTCAGTAGCGCGACCCGGCCGCGGAGGTCGGCCAATTCGGTCCGCTTATTGAAATTGAACTCGGCGCACGGCGGACACATCTGATCATAGAAATGGTGAATCGTCGTGAACTTCTGTTTACAGATGTAGCAATGCTGCGGGTCGATCTCGGCGGGGCTTTCTCGCTCCTGTTGCTCAAAGTTCTCAGGAGCAAATACATTCGGGGTCGTGAACTCGATTTTCCGGCGGAGCGTTCGAATCCCCGTCTCGTAAAGCACGGCATCCACGCGTTCCGTTCGCGCCGCCGTCCGTTCGCGCGCGGCGGCCTGCACCCTTCGCCGGCGCGCCTTTGGATCGGGATGGTGAACCTCCGCGATGGCCCGATGCAGACGCTCTCGCTCATCGGCGGGAATCCCCCTGAGGAGTTCACGGTTCGAGGCGATCGATTCGAGCAGTTCGGTTGCCGAATGCAGATTTTCCAGGAACGTCCGGTCCTCGGTCTTCTGGGGCGCCGAAGCGCGGTGATTGTTGGTATCGTGCAAGAGATTTGCCTTGGGCTGGCGAGAATCGGCACTTCGTAGTGCAACCCGCCTCACCTATTATCTCGTTAACTCGGCGCGCGAAGGATGACCGCACAGGCACTCCGCGCGAAATTTGCCGAGCTGGAATCGCTTCGCTTAGCAGGCTTGTCGAGTTGACTTCAGAGAAGCAGTACCGGAAGGTTCATTCAATGGATGCCGGTGTCAATGAATCTGGCTTAGCAGGTTGCGGAAAAACGCATAGGGAAACCGCTTGCTCACGCGCGCGGCTCGGCAAGTCGTCTACTGTCAACAACCGTTTCCGAGCCGCGACGGTTACGGAGCGGTCAACTAGCGTTTTTCCGCATCCTGTTAGCGTGATCGAGACTGTTCTGGCGGCAATGCCCCGTACTAGCGGAGTCCGTACACAAACAACGAGCTCGCCGCGGAAAACACCACGTATTGCCTTCCGTTGACGCTGTAAGTCATCGGGCCCATGGCGATCTCCCCGCCCGCCGCGATCTTCCACAACAGCTTGCCGTCGCGGGCGTCCAACGCCTGAAAGAACCCTTCGCGCCCGCCGGTGAACAGGAGATCGGAAGCCGTGGTCAGGATGCCGCTGGCGGTGACGTCGTTCATCTTGTATTCCCACTTGCGCTCGCCCGTCTTGGGATCCATCGCCCGCACCACACCAAAGCCCACCTTATCCTCGGGCTTCCGGTATTGCGATCCGCGCAACGCGGGAACCGCCGTACCCGGCACTCCTCCCACGAAGCGCTTGCCCTCGCTGTACTCTTCGTTGGTCTTGACGAAGTTCCCATACACGTCGTCCCACGCCGAGATGTACATCAATCCCGTACGGGGGCTGAACGAGGGCGGATACCAATTGGTGGCCCCAATCGCGCCGGGATAGATCTTGACGCCGTCGGCGGAAGGCTCCATGCCCTTGGCCAGCACTGGGCGCCCGGCATCGTCGAGTCCCGTGGCCCAGGTGACTTTCGAAAAAGGTTTGCCGCGAATGAATTTCCCCGTCGTGCGATCAAGCACGTAAAAGAACCCGTTGCGATTCCCCCACAGCAGTGTCTTACGCGGCTGCACGCGGCCGCTCTGGTCCGGAATACTCAGATCCGCCAGCACCGGCACTTGCGTGGAGTCGTAGTCCCACACGTCGTGCGGCGTGAATTGGAAATACCACTTGAGCTTGCCGGTGTCGGCGTCGAGCGCTACCACCGAGCTCGAGTATAAATTGTCGCCGGCGCGCTTATCGCCGTTCCAGTCCGGCCCGGGATTGCCGATGCCCCAGTAGGTGAGATTCGTATCCGGATCGTAGGAGCCGGTGACCCACACCGACGCGCCGCCGGTTTTCCACGAATCGCCCTCCCATGTCTCGTGCCCGGGTTCGCCGGGGCCGGGGATCGTGTAGAACCGCCACAATTCCTTGCCTGTGGCCGCCGCATATGCCGCGATGAATCCGCGAATGCCGTACTCTCCGCCGGCCGTGCCGACGATCACTTTATCCTTGATGATAAGCGGCGCGTGCGTGATCGCGTAACCCGCTTCCGCCTTGGCGATTTCGATGTCCCACAGTACTTTGCCGTCGCGCGCATCCAGAGCCAACAGGTGCGCATCGATGGTCCCCATGTAGAGCGTGTTGCCCAGAATGGAGACGCCGCGATTCACGCGGCCGCAGCAGGGCCGCGCCTCCCGCGACGGCGAATACGAGTACAGCCACTTAATCTCCCCGGTGGCGGCATCCAGCGCGACCACGTCATTGGGCGCCTGCGTCAGGTACATCGTGCCATCCACCACCAGCGGCGTGGATTCGAATTTTTCAAGCGACCGCGCCTGGAACGCCCACTTCAATTCGAGATTTCTGACGTTGCCCGGCGTGATCTGCGTTAGCGGGCTGTATCTCTGGCTGAGCGTCGAGCCGGAATAGGTGAGCCAGTTCTGCGGCTCCTTGTCCGCGTGCAAAATCCGGTCAAAAGTGACCTGAGCAGGCAATGTGCCGGCGGCGCACATCAGCAGGAATACACGAGCAAACATGATCGTCAGGCTCCTTTTCCCATTCATGATAGCCGGGATCTGGCGCGATAGGCTGACGGTTCGGCGGGAAAATCAGTGGTAAATTGTATTTGCCCAATGGATGGGGCCCGGATGAATACTTTACGCACAATCGCGGCATCGGCGTTGCTTGCCGCCGCCACGACAACTATATTGCCGCTTCGCGCTCAGGCGCAAACTCCCTGCGCGCCGGCGAACGGATGGAATCTGATTTGCGGCGCCCAGAATCCTGAAGATCTGGTGCCTGTTCCGGGCACGCGCTGGCTCATCGCAAGCGGCATGAAGGCCGGTGCCGGAGTCAAGCTGGTGGATACCGATGCCAAGACGGCGCGCCCTTTCTACACCGGCCAACCCGCGCAACAGCGTCCGGACAAGAAGCTGTTTCCGAATTGCCCGGCGCCGCCGGACGCCGCCACCTTCAACGCGCATGGCCTCTATTTGCGCCGCGCACAAGAGCCAGGACTTTACAGGCTTTATGCTGTCACCCATGGCGCGCTGGAGAGCATCCAGGTTTTCACCATTGAGGTGAAGGGCGATGCGAGGGGCTCGCAACCCTCCTTGACGTGGACCGGGTGCGTTCCCATGCCTGAAGGAAACAAGGCTTACCCGAACCTCGGCCCTCAGGCGACAGCGAACCGCGTGGCGGCGAACTCCGTCGCGGCTTTCTCGGACGGCACCATCATCGCGACGGTTCCGCAGCGCCCCGGTACAACCAATGTACAGCGGCTCAGGGGCGAACCCACGGGCGATGTAGTGGAGTGGAAACCCGGCACGGATTCCTTCCGTGTGCTTCCGGGAACCCAGTTGGCCGGCAACAATGGTATCGAGATTTCGCTGGATGAAAAAGAGTTCTACGTGGTCTCGTTCGGTGCGCATACCATTGCCGCCTTTTCGCGCCAGGACCCGCGCAAGCCGCTGCGCCAATCGGTGGCGCCTGGATTCATGCCTGACAATTTGCGCTGGAGCGGTGACCGGCTCATCGCGGCGGGCCCGATGTATGACGAACCAGCCTGCGGCGGAACGCGGCTGGCCGTCGTCGACAATCCAGTCCTGACCAGTTGTCATCGCGGTTTTGTGGTCGCTCAACTCGAACCCAAGACCATGGCGTGGACCATTCTGGCTTACGCGGAGCCCAATCCGGCTGTTTCCGTCGTTGCAACCGGCGTATTGGTGAGCGACACCCTCTGGATCGGCTCGGCCGCGGCCGATGCGATCGCTTACCGCCCGCTACCGCGTCCCGCCGTTGGCGTACGATAAACTCGTCCGCTATTGGTTCTCGATGTTCACCGCGTAGTAGGCTATCGTCTTCGTGGGGACTTCCTTAAACCAGTGGGGCGTCTTTGCGGGAACCGTAATTACGTCGCCTTTGCTCACATGGTAAGTCGTTCCGCCCGTGACCGAGGGAGCACGCATTTGATTGGGCGCGGTCCGCTTGGGGTCGACCATGGTCCCTCCCACCACGAACGTCGCCTCGCCTTCGACGAAAATGAACACGTGGTTGTTAATATCGTGGTATTCAACCGGACCAGCGTCCCGGCGTTGTGCCAAAACGATCAAGCCCGGATCGCTGACGATGGGCGCGCTTCGCACATTGGACATTACTTGCGTGACCTTTTCGTGGCCGATATAGTGAACCGCCGCCGGGACACCTCGACCCATTGCGGCCGCGGCCACGGTCAATAAAGCTGCCGCCGCCAACCCAATCGCTACCCTTAGTGGATTCCTCATTGTTGCTCCTTATAGATTTCATCGAACAGTCTTCAATTCACTGGCGCTATTTTAACGTTTTCGCCACGCCGCGAATGAGGCGCTCCCGCCCCGCAATCCAGCAGTAGTTTGGCTTATACTTTCAAAAGGCCGGAAGGCTGCAATCGCGAATCCGCTCAAGGAGAGTTTGCCATGTTGCGTATACACCCAGTAAAATTCATGCCCCTGGTTGGCACGGTGGTGATGCTTGGGATATTGGGAGGAGCCGGGGTCTACGCCCAAACCGGCGGTCCGGCCCCGAATAACCTGCCGAATCCGTACCGCGAAGTCGAGAACTGGGCAAAGCTCCCAGCGGGCGTTCAGTGGGGACACGTGATCAATGTTCTCCCTGACGCACATGACAATATCGTCGTCTTTCACCGGATCGATCCAGCCCTTCTCAAGTTGGATTCCGCAGGCAAGTACATCCAAGGCTTCGGCGCGGGAATGTTTGTGGAGGCGCACGGGCTCGCGATCGATCGCGACGGCAACATCTGGACCACGGATCAAAAGACCAAAGACGGCAAGGGTCAGCAGGCGATTAAATTCAGCCCGGACGGCAAAGTTCTGATGAAGCTCGGAAAGGCCGGCGTCACCGGCACCGGACCCGATACTTTCAACAACCCGAGCTCCGTGGTAGTGGCGGCCAACGGGGACATCTTCATCGGCGACGGCCATGGTGGCGACACCAACGGGCGCGTCGTGAAGTTCTCCAAAGACGGGAAGTTCATCAAGGCCTGGGGTAAACCGGGAACGGGCCCAGGTGAGTTCGACCAATTGCACAGCATGGCGATGGATTCAAGGGGACGCATCTATGTTGCCGACCGGGGAAACAGCCGGATCCAGATCTTCGATCAGGACGGAAAGTTCATCGATCAATGGAAGCAGTTCGGCCGGCCGAGCGGGATCTACGTTTCCAAGGACGACACCCTGTATTCGGTCGACTCGAGTTCGAGCGACAAGACCAACCCGGGCGTGAAACGCGGCATCCGGATCGGCAGCGCCAAAGATGGAGTGGTGAAGTATTTCATCCCGGACCCCTCCGCCCCGGGGGTTGCGCTCGCCGAGGGCGTGAGCGCCGATGCCAAAGGCAATATTTACGCCGCTGGCCAGAGTTCCTCGACCGTGCACAAGTTCGTCAAGCAGTAACACTCCCGGTTCACGGGAAAACCGGCTGAAGGGAGCTATGCGAGGGTGTGTTCGTTAAACGCGCCCCGTTCGTCAATCCAACAACGATACTTGGTCCATACCTGATTCCTGTTTCTGGAACAGGCATCGGCCTGCAGCCTGATGGGCTCATTGGATTCCAGCACCCTACGCTTCGCTTCGGCAACGGCTTGGCCAAGCGCATAACATACTATCTCGGGATACTCCCGTTTCGTAAGCGGTGGCGATCCGCTTTGCCGGTTTTCCTTGCGTATATCCGTTGTGCGAACGAAGTATTCCACGTGCACCTCTTCCACCAGCATAGCGGTTCCCACCTAATAAAGTAATTTCCAGGTGGCCGACCCTCCGGAAACTATCGTTCGCCATACTGCTTCCCCTCTAGTACGGCGATCAACTTCTCAGAACGCCGTTAGAACGAACCCGCTGACGATTTCGGCGACGGTGAACACTAATTTCCGGACGGAGCACCCCTGACTCCGCGTCTTCCCGAAATGATGCTGATATACTGGCAACGTTTGAATCGGCGGGAATGCCTGACGCTTCATAGTTGTCCTTGGCGCGGAATTTCAGCTCTTCCCGCTTGAGTCGACAGCGCCAGTCTCGCCGGAATATTCTCGGAGGGCGTTAACGTGAAAGATAAATATTGTTCGTTCCGATGCGTTGCGGCTTTTGCGGTAACTCTAGCGTCACCCGAGGCACATTCTCCGTGACTGCTAGAGGCAAGGGCGTTCGCATCGCGTCTCCCTCGGGGGTGGACATCCTGACCGCGATTCACTTCTGGACGTGGAGCTTCACGCCGCAGTACCAATAGGGCCGCGGCGAATCTCCACGGTGGGCCGTCGACGTCAAGATAGTCTCCCTCAAGGGTGTCGACCAAATAAACATTCGTACTCCGGTTGATTCGGCGGACGGCTTGATAGCAGCCCGCCGGCTCAACTCCTGACGGGGCATCCGGAAACAATCCCACCGCCGCGTAGAGTACGTCGGCCAAGGAAACAAACGCAAACATCCGATGCAGGATGGAACCCGAGTCCATCAGCTTGCTACTTGGTCGGCTAGGGTGTACTCTTCTACCGATGTCATTTCGACCTGTCCGCAAGATTGCCGGCATTGGCAGTGTGTTCCTGGGAACAGAGCTTGTGGATATCGCGGAGTATGATCTCGAGATTTACGAGGAGAATCCTGAAGATCACGAGCATCATGGAGCGAACTGGACACCCGGCGCCAAGAAGATCGAGGGCACTGTGGTGGGCGAATTGCCCATCAGGAAAGATCTTCGGCTTCTTACGGAAGAAGGGTACTCACTGAACTTCTATTTGCGGGACAGCTTCGGGTCTGTCGTGATCTTGAATCCCATGCTGGATAGCAGTGGAAAGCCCGTGCGTTAAGCCCCGGCACCGACTGACTCGATCAAGAAACACACTAACTCCTGAATCACGCACTCGAACAGAACTTCTTGAAATTCTGGGCTTGTAGTAACGGTTAGGGTACCCGATGCGGTAGGGACCGCCATCGCTGATCGCCCCCGGCACAGATCCGTACTTGGACGTTTAGTTCAGCCGATTGCCAATATTGGTGCTTAGTCTGCAGTCCCCGGGAACACCCGGGTTACACTCACGACGCGCTTCAACGGCTCAGCTGCCCAGTATTTGTTGCAGCCGCACCGCAGTTCGGATGACTCGCGCGTCCTGGCCATGGTCCGCCGTTAGTTGGAGCCCGAGGGGTAATTCTTTCCCAACGGGCATTGGAATAGAAATCGCGGGAGTCCCCAGTGCGCTCCACGGAGAGTTCATGTTTGAATTGCCAGTGAATGAGAGGCCTAGTGGCGCCACTCCAGTTGCCGCCGGTACAAGTATCACTGGTGTCGTCTTGCATATATCCGATATGCGCACTTTGCCCTGAGCTGCGAGCTGCATTGCATCGCTGTACTGCCCGTCTGAGATTTGCAGTCCTTCTCGAACCACTGAGGCTAGGAAACCGAGACGATCACCGTATTCATTGAAGCGTTGCTGGTGAAATCGGGCACCTTCGTAGTAGGCAATCGTGCGTTGCGCATCAACAAGCGCGGTAAGCATCGCTGCAATATCAACCGGCCGGGTAGAGACGCCAGCCTTACGCAACGAGGATAGTACGTTCCGAAAGGCTGCTGTCATTTCAGGCTCGACCTCCACCATGGGCTCCGGAACGCCTACGGCAAAATCCTCCTGCCGTCCGGTCGAATGGCCCAATATTTCCCAAAGCAGCAGCATGTCCGCGGGTGAATGGGTGAAGAACCCGAGCGTGTCAAGGCTTTTCGCATACGGCAGAACGCCATCCAGCGACAAAAGACCGTAGCTCGCTTTGAATCCAGTCACTCCGCAATAGGAAGCGGGCTTCAGCACCGAGCCGGTAGTTTGCGTCCCTATTGCGAAGGGCACCATGCCTGCGGCCACCGCAGCGGCGGACCCGCTGGAGCTACCGCCCGGTGTGTGTTCCAGATTCCGCGGGTTCCGCGTCGGCGGAGGGTCCCGCATCGCAAAAGCAGCGCATTGCGTTTTCCCCAACAATGTACCCCCGCGCTGGCGCAACTCCTGGACGATCGCGGCATCGGCCGTGCCGATGCGACCCTTGTAAATCGGAGAGCCGTACTCTGTGGACAAGCCCCGTGTCTCAATGATGTCGAGATTGCCCGGATCGTCGTAGAAAGTTAGCGACTCTCGACCCTCATAGATTACGCGGCAGCGGCTCCCTTGGCAAGCGATTTCTTAGAGACGGCGGTAGCTATCGAAGACAGCAGCAGGGGAATCTGGCGATGGCCGATGACTTTG
>CAMAVI010000019.1 GCA_945861625.1 Candidatus Sulfopaludibacter sp. SbA3 | reverse complement strand
CCGTCGAAGCTCGGAAACTACACCGGCAAGGAATCAGCAAATCCGAAATCGCCCGCCAGCTTCAGATAAGCCGAACCTCCGTCCGCCGCCTCCTGGATCAAAAGAAATCTTAAATCAGGCGGCTTTACGCAGCCCTGCCGGAAGGACACTCCGAACCGGCTTCCTGAAAACCGAGTCCTCAAGCTGCTTCGCGGCAGTCGCCCGGTCCTTCATACTCGACTTAGTGTAAACATCGAGAGCCACTCCGATACCGTGCCCGCGCTGGTCTGCTGACACCTTCGGATCGACTTTAGCTCGATGGCCCAGGCTCGCATGGGTCCGCCGCAAAACTTGAAAGTTCACCCAGCCTAAGCCGATCGGTTCCAACTTGGCTTTGATGTGATCTTCGAGCAAAGAAGACCTCCAGAGCGGTTGGCCGGTCTCACCGGCGAATACGTAGGTTTTTGGACACTGATCAACCGCCTTCACCATCCAATCGCGAAGGAAAGAAGCAGTCGAAGGAGGAACCGCGATTGTACGGACCAGACCGTTCTTTGGAGCCGCGAACTTTCCCCGGTACACACGCTGCCGGATCTCGATTACTGAACCGTCCGGTCGAACGTGTTCCCGCTGAATTGCCAGAAGCTCGCCGGGTTGCATACCGGCGAAAATGGCGAGCCGGAATATGACCTGCTCCCGGTGTTCTCATTCGCTTCTGACACCCTCAATGTCGGGGGGCAGTTTCAAACAGCTATAGCGCCCCTAACCCCTCCTGCGCCAAACCCTCTGCCACCTCATCTGCTAAACTGGAGAACCCGGCGTCAGTAGCGGACCTACGGGAAGGACTCTGCTGTACCCGAGAGAGCCGTCACCGCGTCTGAACCCAAAATGAGGAATTCGTGAAGCTACGTCTTTACAGCGTCTTAGCATGCCTAACCCTGGCCGCGGCCCTGGCCACAGCGCAGAGCGCCGCTCCGGCACAAAACCCGGAACCGGCGCCGCCCAAGACGCCTGAAACGCCGCAACCATCGGGAAAACTTGCGCCGCCCAAGGAAGTGGCGTCACCCGTAAACAATGGCATGGGATTCGCTTTCGAGCCGATCTTCTGGAAAACCAGTGTTCATCCGGAAGTGCGGCAGGGCGCCACGTATTTCCGCACTGATTTGGGCAACTTCACCTACCCCACCAGCCCGGATCGTGCCGTCGGCGGCAGGGTTAGCATTCCGATCGGCACCAATGGCACGTTCCGCGGTTCGTTCATCCAAATGAAGAGCACGGGAGCCACCACCTCCCCGGTGGATCTCATTCTCTTCGGTGGCTCCGCCAGGAAAGACAACTTGTTGATCGCGCAGTACAAGATCGAGCTTTTCAAGCTGTCCTATGATTATCTGACGTACTTCTGGAAGAAAAAGAATTCGGATATCCGCCTGAAGACGTTGTGGGAAATGCAGCGCATCAGCATCTCCAACACCATTGAGGATTTCGTCCAGCGAACGGATGGAACGTTGGCGAGCGGCAACCTCGCTCAGGGCACCAAATCGATCCTGGCTCCCACGATCGGAATGGGGCTGGAGCAGAATGTTTCGCGCCATTTCCGCTGGGAGGCGCGCGCCTCCGGCTGGGCCATGCCGCGCCGCAGCGTAATCGGGGACATGGAGGCGGATGTGGCTTTCCGCGCGGGACACTTCGAACTGCTGCTCGGCGCCAAATACCTGTACTTCAAGACCAGCCCCAAGGGCGAGCAATATGAAAAGGGCACGATATCCGGCCCTTTCATGAGCCTTCGTTACTACATCAAGAAACAATAACGCCGCTAGTTCCGGCCGCAGAAACTGGGATTCCCGCACATCCCGCCAGGGCAGGAAGGCATGGCGTCCTTGCTGGTTCCGTTGGCGCGAGCCGAAAAACCAGATATCTGCGTGGTCACATGCTTTTGACCGCAGGAAGGGCAATCGACATCGGCGGATTCCGCGGCGCGGCGCACCAGCTTCTCAAACCTGGTTCCGCAGTCATCGCACTGATACTCAAAGATAGGCATTCTATTTACTCCAGTAACGCTACTGCTAGCTTATCAATCCACTGGCGCACTAAGCCGGGCGAAGCGGAAAAATCATTGATCAGGATCGAAAAGGCAAGTTGCCCGTTGGCTTTGCTCTCGGCGTAACCAGAGAGCGCGAGGGCCCGGCTCAGCGAGCCGGTCTTGGCACGGATGCCGAAGCCATCGGCGACGCAACACAGCCTGTGACTCAGCGTTCCATCTTCCCCGCCCGCCGGCAGCAAGGAAATCCAGATCTCCTTGTCCATCGACTTGGCCATGCTGGTGAGCGCCCGCGTCAGCAGACGTGGCGTGACCAGAGCGTTTCTCGAAAGCCCCGAGCCGTCCTGCAAGCGCCACTCGCCCGGTTGCGCGCCAATCTCGGAAAGATACGTCCGCAGCTCGGCAAGCCCGGCTTCCGTCGTTCCCTCACGAGTTCCAGGGCCATTGGCGGAACGCCCTACCTCGCGCAAGATCAGCTCGGCGTGCAAGTTTTGGCTGAGCTTCGCCATCATCCGCAGCAACTCATGCAGTGGCGGGGAGGTGCGCACAGCCAATTCCTCGCCGGCAATCGCTGTCAATAGCTCGCCGAGCGCCCGATGCCGCGCCACCGGGCGGCCATGGATCAAAATTCCCCGTGCCGTCAGCGCGGAATAGAGCGCCGAGGCGGCAAACAGCGCCGGATCATCCACGGGAAGGATCTCCACAACGCCGGGGCGCCCGGCGGGAAGGCTTCCCGCCAGCAGCCACTGGCGCGAACCTGGAATTCGCTGCGCACGAACTTGCGCCGGGCCTCCGCGCGCCACGGTCACCACGCGGTTGTCGAAAGTCAGATATTCAAGCGCGGGCGCCAACACGAGGGCTGTGGGGTCGCCGGCGCGCGCACCCGGCACGATTGACACCCGGATGACGTTGTCGTTGACCGTCAGCGCGCTGACGGCGGCTCCATAGTCGCGGATGGTGTCGTCCTCGGTCCAGCTTGCCGGATACGGATCCCAGGGAAACCAGCGGTCGTCGCCGACGATATCACCGTCGATCCGTCGAATGCCGCGCGCCGCGATCTGATCCGCCAGATCCTCAATGGCGGCCAGTCCGGGGCCCGGCCGCGCGTCTTTTTGGTAGGGAAAGACACGCCCGGACAGCGAAGGGTCGCCGGAACCGGCCAACACGATATCACCGGATGCTTCGCGCAGGACACGGGTCGTGAAACGGTAATCCTGACCCAATCGCTCCAGGGCCACGGCGGCGGTCAGAATTTTCAGGTTCGACGCCGGCAACAGAAGGCGGTCTTCGTTCCGCGCATAAACCGTATTACCTGTGTTCACGTCGACGACGTGGATGCCAAAAAATCCACCAGCGGGAGCCGACTGGGTGAGCACATCCAGACGCTGGGTCAAATCGGTGGCCCAAGCGTTGGCGGTGAAACCGCAGTTGGCGACGGCAAGCCACAAGATCCCCTGACTGCAGCAATTTTTCATGGATGTAAATAGCTGCGCAGCCGGCCTTCCAGCCATAAGGCGGCCAAGAGCACGGCGACCGCCGCGGAACCGAAGAGTGGAACCGCCATCACCGCGCGGACATCCAGCATCCAGGCCAGGTAACCCAGCGTGCAGGGCGCGAGCAACCCGCCGGCCATCGCCAGCGAGAAAATACCGTTGTAATAACCAGGGTGATAGGAGGGGAACCGCGCCCCGATCCTCTCCACAACCAACGGATAGATCGGCGCGAAGGCGCCGCCCAGCAGGAGCACTCCGGTGACCGCCCCAAATGCGTTATCGGTAGCCAGTAAGATCACGCACGCAAACATGGCCATGAGCACGCAGGTGACCAGCAAGCGGCCATGCCGGAAACGCGGCAGGATCCATTGCGCCACCACGCGGCCAATCAACAGGGCCAGCCAATAGAAGGCCAGCATCAGGACGGAAACCGATGGGCTCATGCCCAGCCTCTGGCTCAGAAACAGCGGAAGCCATCCGGCCAGGGCCCATTCATTGCCCAATTGGAAAAACAAGATCAGACTGAGCAAGAGCGCATACGGGCTCTTTAACTCCTCCAGCAGCGCGTGCGCGGTGGGAGGCGGAGCAACCGTATGTGGCGCGAAGCGGGAGCGCGCATAACCAACGGCGAAGAACGCGGGAATCAGAGCCAGCCAAACTTGAATCGCCGATGCCGTATAGAGATAGAACATACGGGAGATCAACAACGCCACCGAGAAGCAGCCCAGGCCGAACAAAATTCCCGCCAGATTGACCGTGGCCGCCGGATCGTGGCGGTACATGGGTGAGATGGCATGGAAAATGGCGGTGTGCAGCACTCCCGCGGCCAAGCCGATCAGCAAGACCCCCGGGAACCGCCACCACGCCACGAATGGGGGAGAGAAAAATCCAAGATACAGCAGCGCCACCGCCGCGGCCGCGCAAGCGCACGTAAGAGTCCAGCCGAGCCCCTTCTTGGCCATCAGTGGCGGCGCGATCCGCACGGCCGCGAGTACCCCCGCGATCAAGGCCACGAAATACAACCCGATCATCCAGTAGTCGGATTGAACGTGATGGCCCCAGGAGGGCAGAATTGCTCCCAAAAACGCCAGCAGAACGCCGGAAATGAAGAATCCCGCGAGAGCTCCGCGCGCGCCCGGCGGCGCCAGCACTCCTGGCTCTTGAACCGGCGTCGGGATGTCGGCGGTAGCCTTCATGAAAAACCTAGAACCGCTCTTCCCGGACCTCCCCGAGTTTCACCTGCACGTCCGTCGAGCGGCCGTTGCGGAAGATCTTGACCACGATGGTGTCGCCGGGACGCTTGCGCGCAATTGCACGCGACAGCGCATCGGGCTCTGTTGCGGCCTTACCGTCAATGGCGGTGATAAAGTCTCCGCCGATTCCCAGGCGCTGGTTGCCCACCAGCACAACGTCGCGATAGCCCTGCAAGCCGGCCATAGCCGCGGCCGATCCGCGGCCGACTTCCTGGATCAACAATCCGCCGCTGGTGGGGAGCTTCAACTCCGTGGCCAGATCGCCGGCGATGAACACCGTGGAAGCGCCAAAGCGCGGGCGCCCGAAACTCTTGCCCGCGCGGAAATCATCCAGCATGGCCTTGGCACGGTTGATGGGCATGGCAAAGCCGATGCCGATGTTGCCGCCACTGGGCGCCAGGATCGCCGTATTGATGCCGATCACATTGCCCTGCGAATCGAGCAGCGGACCGCCGCTGTTGCCTTCATTGATGGCGGCGTCGGTCTGAACCAGACCTTCGAGCGTACTGTTTTCGTTGCGAATTTCACGGCCTAGCGAGCTGACAATACCCGTGGTGAGCGTTCCCGCAAATCCAAAGGGATTGCCGATCGCGAGGACCTTCTGCCCCACCTGCAGCGTGTCGGAATCACCCAGCTTTAAAAACGTGAGCTTCTTCTTGGGTTCGATTTGAATGAGCGCCAGATCGTCGGCACGGTCCGCCACCAGTATCTTCGCGGTATAGCGGCTGCCATCTGAAAAACGGACTTCGATCTTGGAACTGCCGCTGATCACGTGATTGTTGGTCAGAATGCGGCCGTCCTCGCTGATGAGGAAGCCCGAGCCCAACGCGCGCGTCGGCACCATTTCGAAGAAAAACGTCTGCTGATAGACGGTGCTTGTAATATAGGCGACGCTGCTCTGGGCGGCTTTGTAAATGTCGATGTTATTGACTTCATCCGCGCCCAGGCCCGCCGCCTTGGTCGGTCCGGACCACAACGGTCCGCCAGGGCGGCGGAAAGGCGCATTCGGCGAAGTGGTGAGATAGACAAACCCGCCAACAATGGCGAGCGCAATGAGAATGATCCGCATCTTCATAGGCTTGAAACTCTCTCAGGTCTGGCCGCCATGCTGAGCCAGCGCGGCGAGGCTTTCGTGGATGGCCCGCACCTGGGCCTGGGTTTCTTCCTTGGTTCCCGAGGTGTCCACCAGATAGTCGGCATACTTGACTTTTTCTTCGAGGGGCATTTGACGGCTCAGTCTTTCGAGCACCTCCTCGTGAGTCACGCCGTCACGCGCCATGGCACGCTCGATCTGCTGCTCCACGCTACAGACGGCCACAATCAGCTTCTCGTAATCGCGGTAACTGCCTGTTTCTACCAGTATGGCAGCTTCCACCGCGGCGACGCCATGGGGGTGCGTGGCGGCATGGGCCTCCAGGATTTGACGCGTGCGCGCCCGCACCGGGGGGTGCACCAGCGCATTCAGCTTGGCGAGCCGCTCCGGATTCCGGAAGACGAGTGCGGCCAACTTGCGCCGGTCAATCTGGCCGTCGGGATTCAAGATACCGGTTCCGAATTCCTGTACGACGCCCGCGTACGCTTCCCCTCCCGGCTCAATCACCTGATGGCCGATTTCGTCACTGCGAATCACGAAACACCCGAGATCGCCCAAAGTCTTGCCCACAAAACTCTTGCCGCTGGCCAGCCCGCCGGTGAGGCCTACGCGGAGCATAAATGCCGTTCCGCCAGCTCGACCGTGTTCGTCATCAACATCGCAATGGTCAGCGGACCCACGCCTCCCGGCACGGGCGTGTAGGCACGGGCCACGCGCGCCATGTCCAACGGATGGACGTCGCCCACGACGGTCTTTCCCTTGCTCGCGAATTCCTCCGCGCGGCCCAGACGAGCGGCCTCCGCTGCATCGGTGACCCGATTGATCCCGACGTCGATGACGGTAGCACCGGGCTTGATGAATTCCTCCGTGACGAACGCCGTGCGCCCGATCGCCGCGACCAGCAAATCCGCCTGACAGCACACTTCCGGCAGATTCCGGGTGCGCGAGTGACAGATGGTGACCGTCGCGTTTTCGTGCAACAACATGAGCGCCATGGGTTTGCCCACGATATCACTGCGCCCGAGTACGACGGCGTGCTGACCGGCCATGGGAATTCCGTAATACTTCAAGAGCTCGATGATCCCCGCGGGAGTGCACGCGCGAGGAGCGGGACGGCCCGCAACCAAGTAACCGACGTTGGTGGGATGGAACCCGTCGGCGTCTTTGTCCGCAGCTACGGCTTCGAGCACCCGGCGCGTGTCCACGTGACCCGGCAAAGGCATCTGGACCATGATGGCGTCGATATCCTGGCGGCGGTTGAGGCCCTCGACGATAGCCAACAATTCCTCCGTGGTCGCCGTCTCGGGAGGCCTGACGGTCTCGCCGAGGATGCCTAATTCCGCGCAGGTCTTGACCTTGCTGCGGACATAGATCTCAGACGCGGGATCGTGACCCACCAAGACAACCGCCAAACCGGGCGGGCGGCTCAACTTCTGAATGCGGGGTTTCAAGTGTAAGAGGATTTCGGTCTGGACCGCCAAACCGTGCAGAATCTGCGACATTCATTGTCGAGTCTATCAGACGGTCTGCGTGCTATTCTTCCGTTAGATGGCGACCAGGGCCCTCATCACACCCGAGCAATATCTTGCCACTCATTTCGAACGCGAACCCGAACTGGTTCACGGCGAGCTTGTAGAGCGTCCTTTGCCTAACTTCCCCCACGGAAATCTCCAACTACGGCTGGGCTCCCGTCTGATGGCGCTCCACCCGTCCTACCCCGTGTTTACGGGCGTTGAAGTCCGCCTGCGCATGGCTGCTGATCTGTATCGAATCCCTGACATCTCAATGTGGGAAGGAGCAGAGCCGGAAAAATTGCCCTCCTCTCCGCCGTTGCTGGTCGTCGAAGTGGTTTCTCCGGACGACCGCGTGAATGACCTGCTCCAAAAACTGGAAGAATACCGCGTCTGGGGAGTACGTCACATTTGGCTTGCCGAACCGGAATTGAAGCAGATTCACGTTTATGAGAACGGCTCTCTCAACCGTGTGGCGCGGTTCGAACTTCCGCAGTTCGGCTTTGCGGTGACAGCAGAAGATCTATTTCATTAAGAGCCAAAGGCCGCCCGGATCGCATGAACATTGGCGTTTGCCAGCGCGGTGGCCACCTCAGTCGCGCGCTCGTCGAGTTCAAAGGCCGGGGCAACCATGTGGACCAGTCCCCAGGCCAAGGCGTCCGGAGTCGAGAAGACGCGGCCCGTCAAGCTCAGCTCCCGCGCGCGGCGCTCGCCAATCGCCCCAGAGACGGCCCGATAGAGCGCCTCATTCCAGATGCCCTCCCGTATGCCGGTGAGACCGAAGCTGCTGCCCTGCGCCGCGAGCACCACATCCGCGTTAGCCAACAGCCCGACACCCCCGGAAATTGCCACCCCCTTCACGGCCGCAACCAGCGGCTTACTGATCCTCTTGCCGATGGTAAACAGATCGGCCCCGGCTTCGGCGTCGATGCCGCTGCAAAACACCGGCCCCTCGGCGTCCAACAAAATCGCGCCGACGGCATTGTCAGCGGCAGCTTCCCGGAGTTTGCCCAGCAGGTCGTGACACAGCTCGGCATCCAGCAGGTTTCGCTTTTCAGGCGCAGCCAAAGTAATGCGGCGCAAACGGCCGTCCTGCTCCATGCGGATGCCCATCAGAGAGTTTCCAATACTAAGTGCGCGCGATGCCGGTAGGCCGTGGCTGCCTCGAAGGCAAGCGCCAGAACCCGGCGGGTGGCCAGCGGATCAAGCAAGGCGTCTACTTGCCCCCGCGCGGCGGCGAAGCGCGCATCGAGCGAGCGTTCATAATCGGCCCGCGTCCGCGCCATGCGGGCTTCCAACTCTGGCGGAACAGGAGCACCCTTGGCTTTCAACCTTTCCAGTTCCGGCCCATGGACCGCCTGCACGGCCGCGTCGCCTTCCATCACACCAATGCGCGCCGTAGGCCAGGCAAACGTGAAGTGCGGATCGAAGCCCTGCCCGGCCATGGCGTAATATCCGGCGCCGCTCGCGTGGTTCAGCGTCAGGATGATCTTGGGCACGGTGGCGCAGGCCATGGATTCGACCATCTCCGCACCGGCGCGGATGATGCCTTCGCTTTCCACTTCGCCGCCGATCATGAAGCCGGAGACGTCCTGCAAATAAAGCAGAGGCAAACCATTTCGTTCGGCGTTCTCGACAAAAAAAGCAACCTTGCGCGCGGACTCCGTGTACACAATACCACCCACGCGCGGGCCGCCCCCGGTCTTCAAGAATCCCCGGCGATTGGCGATGACGGCGATCGCGCGTCCATCCAGTCTCGCGGTGGCGCACAGCATCTCAGGCGCGTGCTCGGGTTGGAATTCGAGATAGTCTTCGCCACCGTCCACAATTCGCGCAATGACCTCTTCCATGTTGTAGGGCAGCCGGTGATCGGCAGGCAGCAAGTCGTACAAACCTTCAGCGGGCTTGGCTGCGGGAGTCCCCTTGGGTGCGCCCGCTGGTACAGCAGCCGGCGCAGCCACCTCGCGCATTTTCGTGCGAATCATGCGCAGCGCGTCCGCGTCATCCTTGGCTTTGTGGTGAGCCACACCGCTGGTCTGCGTGTGCAGCGATGCCCCTCCCAGCGCCTCCGCGGTCACCACCTGCCCCACGGCGCCCTTGACCAGATTCGGCCCACCCAGCCCCATGAAGCTGCTGCCTTCGACCATGATGATGACGTCCGAGAGCGCGGGCAGGTACGCGCCGCCCGCGATGCACATCCCCATCACCGCCGCGATCTGCGGCACGCGCAGCTTCCGCCGCATCAGCGAGTTGTAGTAGAAAATCCGCGCCGCGCCGTATTGGCCCGGGAAAACGCTCTCCTGGTAGGGAAGATTAATTCCAGCCGAATCGACCAGGTACACAATGGGCAGCCGGTTGCGCATGGCGATTTCCTGGGCGCGCAGAATCTTGGGAATCGTCTCCGGCCACCACGTTCCGGCTTTCACGGTGGCATCGTTGGCCACGATCACCGCCGAACGTCCTTCAATCCGCGCCAGCCCAGTGATCACGCCCGCCGCCGGAGCCTCGCCGCCGTATTTGTCGTAGGCAACAAGCAAGCCGATTTCCAGGAACATCGCGCCGGGATCGATGAGCTTGGCGATGCGCTCGCGCGCTGTCAGCTTGCCTGCGGCGTGCTGCTTGGCGATCTTTTCGCTCCCCCCGCCCGCGCGCAGCTTCTCTTCCAAATCTTGCAATCCGGCGACGAGGCCGCGCATGTGGTCTGCGGATGTACTCACTTCGTTTATTCTATAAGGCGATGCAGGGGGCCATATGTTGGGGATAGATCAGCGCGCGCTCAAAGCCGTCTGGACCGTCTTTTTGTTCGCGCTGTCGGTCTTCGTCATTTACGAGATCCGCGGCGCGCTGGTCACGTTCACCCTGGCGATGTTTCTGGCTCTGCTGCTCTCCCCGGTGGTGACCTTCGTCGATCACTTCACTTCCGTCCGCGTGCCGCGCACCGTGGCGCTGGCGGTGGTTTACATCTCCCTCATTACCATCTTCATCTCGGCGCTGCTCGCCATCGCTTCCGGAATCACCGAGGATGCGCGCAGCTTGGCCGGCAGGCTGCCCACGGCGATGGACGCGGATCCGTTGAGCCGGCTCCCCTTGCCTAGTTGGATCGAGCCGCTGCGGGACCAGATGGGCGGCTGGCTGCACGACCGCGCCGATGAACTCGGCAAGAATGCCCTGGCTCTGGCCGCCAAGGCCATGCAGGAACTGGCCAGCGGACTCGGCGCGCTGGTGAGCGCAATTCTGGTGCCGATCCTGGCCTTCTTCTTCATCATGGAAGGCCGCCGCCTGCGCTTTGGCGTTATCCAAAGCTTTCCGCTAGGGCGGCAGATTCTGGTGCACGAAATTCTCCACGACCTGCACCGCCTTCTGTCGCAGTACCTGCGCGCGCTGGTCATTCTTTCCGTGGTGACATTCGTTTCCTATTCCGGATTTCTGGCTCTGACCGGCTCGCACTACTCGTTGCTGCTGGGCGGCATCGCGGGATTGTTGGAGTTCATCCCCGCCGTGGGTCCACTGATGGCAACTGTGGCTATCGTCATGGTGTCGTCGTTTAGCGGATACACGCCGTGGGTTCTTCTCTTCGGCTTCCTGGCCGTCTACCGGCTCGCGCTGGATTACATTCTGCAACCGCTGCTGTTGAGCTCCGGGATGCGCATTCACCCGTTGCTGATCATCTTCGGCGTTCTGGCCGGTGGAGAACTGGGCGGCATCCTGGGTATCTTCTTCTCGGTTCCGCTGATCGCCGCCGTGCGCATGGTTGCGCTGCGCTTATGGAAGCAGCGGCAGGCGGATTGAAAGCGCTCCCCGGCCCTGTACGATATTAGTCGCGCAGGTCGCCCTGCAGGCGGCTGTGATGGCGGCTATAGACAAAATAGATCACCAGGCCGATCGCCAGCCAGACCAGCAGCCGCGCCCAGTTGATCCAGCCCAGCTTGTACATCATGTAGCCGTTGAAGGCGATGCCCAGGAGCGGGACCAGCGGGACCCAAGGCGTGCGGAAGGGCCTCGCCTGGCCCGGGTTTGTCTTCCGTAAGACCAGGATCGCCGCGCAGACGATGACGAATGCCAACAGTGTCCCGATGTTCACCATCTTGCCGATGTCGTCAATGGGCGTAACACTGCCGACGATCGCCGCCAGCAATCCGACCAGGATCGTGTTCTTCCAGGGCGTGCGAAACTTCGGATGCACCGCGCCGAAAAACTTCTTCGGCAACAACCCGTCCTGCGCCATCGAATACAGCACGCGGGACTGGCCCAGCAGCATGACCAGCATCACGCTGGTGAGACCCGCCAGCGCGCCCACGGTGATCACGTGCGAGGCCGTGGTCAGGCCGCGATCCATAAAAGCATGCGCGATGGGTGCTTCGATATTCACTTCCTGCCACGGCACCATGCCGGTAAGTACCCCCGCGACCATGATGTATAGGAACGTGCACACCAGCAGGGACAGGATGATCCCGATCGGAAGATCGCGCTGCGGATTCTTGGCCTCCTGTGCCGTCGTCGAGACCGCATCGAATCCGATGTAGGCGAAAAAAATGTAGGCCGCGCCGGCTCCCACCCCGGAGAAGCCGAAGGGCGCGAACGAGTTCCAGTCGCTGCCCCAGTTGGAGAAGTTCACGTAACGCAACCCAAGCGCGATGACGAACAGCACCACGGAAACTTTGATCACCACAATCACGGAATTGAAACGCGCACTCTCCCGGATCCCAATCACCAGGACGGCTGTGATCACCAGCGCAATCACGAATGCGGGGAGATTGAATCCAATATCGATACCAAAAACCTGCGGGGCGCTGAGGAGTTCGGTGGCCCGTTGCGCCAGTTCCGGAGACTTGGCCGACAGGATCGCGCCGACCTTGTCGATGAACGCTGACGTACCCGGCACCAGGCTTGCGTCGGAGGCCTGCGCCATCTGCCGGGCGATCACATTTTCCGCCGTGCGCAGGCCGGTCCAGTGATCGTAGGCCAGCCACAAGGGCAGTTTGATATTGAAGATGTTTAACAGCTCTATGAAGTGGTTGGACCAGCCCGAGGACACAGTGCTCGCGCCCATGGCGTATTCGAGCGTCAGATCCCAACCGATGATCCAGGCGAACAGTTCGCCCAGCGTGGCGTACGCGTAAGTGTAGGCGCTTCCCGCCAGCGGGATCATGGCCGCGAATTCCGCGTAGCACAGCCCCGCGAACGCGCAGCCCAAGCCGGATAGCACGAACGAGAGCATCAGTCCCGGGCCGGCGTAGTGCGCGCCCAGTCCCGACAACACGAAAATTCCGGCTCCGATGACAGCGCCCACGCCCAATGCCGTCAATTGAAACGGCCCCAGCGTGCGCTTCAGGCTATGCTCGCCGGATTCGTGAGCTTCCTTGATCAGTTGATCCAGCGGCTTCGTCGCAAACAGATTCATTGGTGGCTCCCCAACCCCGCGAGGCTCATATCAGCAGGTAGTCTAGCAGACCGCAGGTGCGCACGATCCGCTCAAAAGCGCACAGGCCACGCAGGCCCGGGGCCAGTCAGCGAGAAACTCTTCCATCCTGCCGGGCCGGAGCAAGTCCGTTGTGCGCGAGTTCCTCAAAAGACACGTTACGATGAAATCAAGTGGGCCAAATCACAAGAGTGCGATGAGTACGGGAGAATTGAGTCAGTCTACCCTGAATCCGCCCGAGCCGCGCCAGCAACACGCCAAGCTTTTGACCTTTCTGGTCGCCGGCGCATTCTTCATGGAGAACCTGGACGGCACGGTGATCGCCACCGCGTTGCCGCAAATGGCCGTATCTTTCCACAGCAATCCGGTGGACCTCAACACCGGCATGTCCGCGTATCTGCTGATGCTGGCGGTATTCATTCCCGTCAGCGGGTGGCTGGCGGACCGGTTCGGCGCCCGCACGATTTTCTCCACGGCCATCGGCGTTTTCACATTGACGTCGATTCTGTGCGCGTTCAGCCAGAACCTGTGGCAGTTCACGGCGGCCCGCGTCTTACAGGGCATCGGCGGCGCCATGATGGTGCCGGTGGGGCGGCTGGTGGTGTTGCGCGTTACGGAAAAGAAAGACCTGATGCAGGCGATCTCCTACATCATCTGGCCCGGCCTGGCCGCGCCGGTGCTGGGTCCACCGCTGGGTGGATTCATCACCACGTACTCTTCGTGGCGCTGGATTTTCTACTTGAATGTTCCGCTGGGAATCGTGGCGCTCGCGCTCGCGCTCCTGTGGATTCGCAATGACCGTGAGCAGGAAGCGCACCCCTTCGACTGGACCGGTTTCGCGCTGGCAGGCACGTCCTGCATCACCCTCATGTACGGCTTGGAATTACTGGGACGCCCGGACGCGTCCTGGCTTGCGGTGGGCGCCTATTGCGGTTACGCGGTACTCGCGGGAGCCATCGCGATCCGCCATTTCCGGCGGGCCGAACATCCCCTCATCAATCTGGACTGCCTGAAGATCCATACCTTCGCCATATCGGTCCACGGAGGCACGCTGTTCCGGCTCGCCATCATGGCCACACCGTTCCTGCTGCCTCTGATGTTCCAGGTTGGCTTTGGGATGAATGCGCTGCAATCCGGCGTGCTGGTCCTATACATGTTCGCGGGCAATTTCGCGATGAAATCCGTGACCACCCGGGTGCTGCGGCGCTTTGGGTTCCGCAAAGTGCTATTGGTCAACGGGTTCATTTCGGCGGCGCTCATCGCCGCGTGCGGATTTCTGGCGCCCACGACGCCGCGTTTGCTGATTATGACCATTCTGTTCCTGCATGGCCTGACGCGCTCCATGCATTTCACGTCACTGAATACCATCGCCTTTGTGGATATTCCCAAGCCGGTCATGAGCTCGGCCACCAGTTTCTATTCGGTGGTGCAACAGATGGGGATCGGCATGGGCGTTGCCATGGGAGCCGTCATTCTGCGCGCGGTGGCGTTCCTGCGCGGCGAGCGCGGCGCCGTCCCTTCGCTATTGGATTTCCAAATTACCATGTGGGTTCTGGGAGTTCTCTCGCTGGCGGCGCTGTTCGATTGCATTAAGCTCGATCCGCGGGCCGGTGCCGAAGTCAGCGGCCACGAAGTTGGCGATACTTAGGATCCACACCGCAAGATGAAGCTGTTTAAGTTCTTGAAGCCCCAAAGGAACGATCCCGGTTTCATCTCGAGACTTGCTATAGTGTCACGCATGAGCCGGAAAATCGTTGCCCGCCTCTCGGCGGTCGTGCTTTTTGTGCTAATCGGCGTCGTGGCATACACGCAAAACCCCTCTGCCCCGCCCGATCTCAAAATCAATAAAGTCACGGAAAATCTCTATTCAATTGAAGGAGACGGGGGTAACGTCGCTGTCTACGTCACCGGCAACGGCGTCATCCTGGTGGACGACAAGTTCGAGCGCCCAGATCATCTCGACCCGGAAGTCGCGCGAAAATATTCTGGAGAAACGGCAGGCTAACGCGCCGCCCGGCGTACTGCCGGCGCGCATCGTGTTTACCGACGAGACTTCCGTGTTTCTGGGCGGCAAAGAAGTGCGCGCGCATTTTTTTGGCCGCGGACACACCGGTGGCGACGCCGTCATTTATTTCCCGCTGCCGAAAGTGATTCACACGGGCGACCTGATGTCCAACGTCACGCCCTTGGTCGACTACAAGGGCGGCGGCAGCATTGTGGAGTGGACAAAAACGCTCGACAACGCGATGCAGTCGCTGGATTTCGATACGGTGATTCCCGGGCACGGCGCGGTCACCAACAAGGCCGGGTTGCAAGCGTACCGGGATAGGGTCCAAAAGATCCGCGAACAGGTGTCCCAGCA
Organism: Candidatus Sulfopaludibacter sp. SbA3; assembly: GCA_945861625.1. Taxonomy (GTDB): domain Bacteria; phylum Acidobacteriota; class Terriglobia; order Bryobacterales; family Bryobacteraceae; genus Palsa-187. The sequence continues at coordinate 34,782 of CAMAVI010000019.1, read as the reverse complement.
AATTCACGAAGGCAAGACGCAAGCCGATATTGCCAAGTTCATGGAAACCGAATACAGTTGGGCGCCTAACAGCCTGCAACAGATGTTGAGCGTGCCCGGCTTCATGACCGAACTGAAGTAGCCCGGCGCCCCATCAGAAACATGAGGGTGCCCAATAGAATCGCGGCGCCCAACATTCCCGCCTGCGCCAGCGTGCTTCCGGTGAGGAGCCACGCACAGATCACCACGGCTAGAACAGGTATGAGCATGCCTCCGGGAAGCGTGAAGCGGTCTTCTGCCGGGGGCAGTTTGCGCCGCAGCACGGGCACGCTCAAGCACGTGGTCACGTAGAACAACAGACGCGATAAAGCGGCCACTGCCGCCAGTTGCGTAAATGTGCCGGTTACAGCCAACCCCCAGGCCACAACGCTGAATACCAGGATGGCGGTCATCGGCGTCCGCGACCGCGCGTGGATACCAGCCAGGGCGCGGGGCAACAACCCGCCTTCCGCCAGCGCATACAACATACGGGAACCGGTCAGGACCGACGCGCTGTTGGTGCCGGTGGTGGAGAGAATCGCGCCGACCGTCAGCAGCATTCCCCCGAGGGGTCCGAGAAAGCGCGCAGCCGCCGAAGCCAGCGGCGTTGTGCTCTTGGCCAGACCTTCAAACGTCCCCATGGCCACCACCTGGATCGTCAAATACAGGACCACGACGAAGCCGACGCCGCAGAGGATGGCCAAGGGAATCGTCCGCCGCGGCCGGATCACTTCATCGCCTGGAATGGAGGCGGATTCAAATCCGCCAAAAGCAAAGATGAGCAGGAGACTCGCCTGTTGCAGCTCGCGCGGCGCGGGTAAGGTGGTGAACGAAAAGTTCCTGGCGTCCAAAAAGAACAGGCCTACCAGGCAGAAAATCGCCAATGGGATGAGTTTTCCCGCCGTCAGAAAGTTGATCGCCCACACGCCCGGCCGGACTCCGGCACAGTTGATGGCCGTTAATAACGCGATCGCAACGGTCACCGTGAGCGAACGCCCGATCCCCTCGGCCATGCCTGGCCAGAAGTAGCCTAGATACGATGCAAACGTGTGACTGATGGCAGCCACGGCCGAAATCCGGTTCAGCGCGTACATCCATCCGGCTTGGAACCCGATGAACGGACCGAAGGCCGCGCGCGCGTAGAGATACGGCCCGCCGGACCCGTCAAACAGACTTCCGGCTTCGGCGAAGCATAGCGCGATCAGAAGGACCGCGGCGCCGCTGACCAGATATGCCACGGGACTCGCCGTGCCCACGATTGCCGCCACGTTCGCCGGCAACGCGAATATGCCCGCGCCCACCATCCCGTTGATGGCGATCGCGGTGAGACTCAAGGGACCGACTGCGCGCAGGAGAGAAGGACTTTGCGCCGCCACGAATTTACCGGAAGCTCCCGCGCAACGTCGCGCGATTGAGTTCTTCCCCACGCAAGTAAACCCGGGAGATCTTGCGCGTGTTCGCAATATCGTCGAGCGGGTTGGCGTCGAGCACGACGAAGTCAGCGGCCTTCCCGGCGCCTAACATCCCGTGACCTTTCAGCCGCAGAAAGTCCGCCGAGGTCGCGGTCACCGCCGTCAGCGCCTGCGCCGGAGTCATGCCGGCTTCCACCATCAACTGCAATTCGCGATGCGTGATGAAGGCGTGGAAGTAATCCGGAACGGCGCCGGAATCCGCTCCAAAGCCGACCGTCACGCCCGCCGCCACCAGTTTCGCCACATTGCGCTGCATTGTGCGATAGGTTCTTTGGGCGGCTTCCACATTCGCGGGCGTGCGCCCCGAGTACGCCGCGCGCATGCGCTCCACCAGCGCCACCGGTGTCACATCGCGGAACAGCGGCTCATCGAGCCACGGCGCGGGGTTCACATGTGTACGCGCTTCGGCGATGCCAAGATTCGGCATGATCAATATCTTGTGCTGTTTGATCAATGCGATGCTCTCGTCGTCCATCTCTTTGTCGCGCACCAAGTGAGCAAACGCGTCCGCCCCGGCGCGCGCCAGATCTTTGGCGTCGTCCAGATAGTACACGTGCGCGACTACGCGAGTATGGCGCTTATGCGCCTCGTCGATGATCGCGCGGTAAATCGCTGGCGGTGTTTTCTTGACCGCGCCATTGCGGTCGTCCACCCACACCTTAATGAACGCGACTTTGCGGGCCACCTGCTCGCGCACGGCTTGCCGGGCTTCCGTTTCCGTCGTGAGCGAGTAGGCCGACGGCTTCAGTTCCGCGTTCCCGGGGCCCGCATTGGGAGCGGCCATGCCCCGCCCCGCTGTGAACAGTAGCGCACCGCCCAGCTTCCCTGCGTCCTGCTCTTTGCGGATTTCGAATGCAAGATCACCGAGATCCGTCCCCATGGAGAGGACCGCCGCGATTCCCACGTACGCGTCGCGATTCAGCTGGCCGATGACATTCTCGCGCGTGAAATTCGCCGCCGCGTACGACAAGTCTTTCTGATAACCAAGGTGCACGTGCGGATCGATCAGAGCCGGGATGACGGTCTTTCCGGTCAGATCCACGCGCTTGGCTCCGGCCGGCGGTTTCAACTCACCCTTCTTGCCGATTTTGACGATGCGTCCGTTGTCGACCAGAAATGCGGAGTTCTCGATCGGCGCACGCCTTGCATCAATAATCACGCGCCCGCCCTCAAATAGAACCGGGGCAGCTGCGAGCGGGAAGCTCACGGCAAGCAAGAGTCCGAAGAGGCAGCTAACCCGCACGCCGTTACCCGGCAATCGACTTCCAGTTCTTGATCAAGTGATCCGCCGTGCGCCAGGCCAGAGCCTGAATCGTCAGGGTCGGGTTGCGGGCGCCGTGCGTCGGCAGAAGTGATCCGCCGAGAATACCCAGGTTAGGAACCTCATGCGAGAAGCCCCACTTGTTGGCGACGTTGGCCGCCGGATCGTCTCCCATGCGCGTTCCACCCACGGCGTGCGTTGAAAGCTGAGGACCGCCGCGGTTCGGGACATTGATCACTTCCACCGCTCCAGCCGCTTTGAACCACTCTTCCGCCTTCTTGCCGGCGTAATTGCTGGCGCGCGGTTCATTCTCTTTGGGCCCGGCGGTGATGCGCGTCACGGGGTCGCCCAGCGGGTCCTTCACGGTGGGATCCAGATCCAGCCAGGTATTCTCATACGGCAACGAATTGCACTGCGCGTAGGCGCTGGTCCAACGTCCAGCGTTCTGGCGCGCGAATGCCTTCCACTTGCTGCCCCATTCCGGAGCCTTTCCAAAAGTCGGCATGGACGCGCCCTGAATGGGATGCAATTCATGGCTTACCGTGAGGCTCGCGCCGCCAATGAAGCCCAGCCCGGAATGATCGAAGTTGTCATCCGCCCAGTCGTTCACCACAACCGCCTGCGAGTTGGCGCCGTACCAAAGATTCAGATCAAACGGGAAGAGTCCCGAGACTTCGCGGCCCGCCCAATGGCCGATGTAGTGCTTGCCGACCTGGCCATGATTATTGGAAAGCCCGTTGGGATACGCCTTCGATTTCGAAAGGAGCAGCAGGCGGACGTTCTCGTACGTGTATGCGCCGAGCAACACGACCTTCGCCGGTTGGAAAAATTCCTGCCCTTCGCGTAAATACGTCACGCCAGTGACTTTTCCGTTGTTATCGGTCTGGATGCGGGTGACATGCGCGCGCTCGACAATCGTCAAATTGTTGGTCTGCTGGGCTTTTGGAATCGTGGTGACCGCCGTCGAAGCCTTGGCCTTCACGGGGCAGCCGCCGGTATCGCAGAAGCCATGATAGACGCACGCGCCGCGCCCATCGCGTTGCTGAGAGTTAATCGCTGACGGCGACCGGTGCGCGTGATACCCGGCTTTCTTCGCCGCGGTCTTCATCATGTCTGTATATTCGGTTTCGCGCAGCGGCGGCATCGGATACTCGCGCTTGCGCGGACCTTCGAACACGTTGCCGCCTTGATCGATCTTTCCTTGCACGTTGCCGGCCTTGCCCGCGACGCCGACTTCGTACTCGATCAGATCGTAGTACGGTTCGATCTCATCGTAACTCAGCGGCCAATCCTGCACCGTGCTGCCCTTGGGGATCGCGTCCGCGCCGTAACGCTTGAGCGTCTCCGAGCGCACTTTAAAATCCCACGGATGGAAGCGCCAGGCATTGGCGTACCAGTGAATACTCGTTCCGCCGACCGCGTTCATCATGGTCGGAGCGGCCCCTTGGCGGGCGGCTTCGTTGGGGTTCGTCCGGAAGGTCGGGATCTCGCTCCATACCTTGCGTCCCGTCGTGATCCGCCGCCGTACGTTGTTGTGAACTTCATCGGCGCGAAAATCGCTCAGCGGCATCCAGCTTCCGGCTTCGAGCGCGATCACCTTTATACCCGCCTTCGTCAGCGGCAGCACGGCCGTACCATTGGCCGCGCCAAGCCCGATCATGACCACATCGGTGGGGTTCAGGTTAGTGGCCATGCTTATCTCCCGCGGGATTCTTTCCGGCAGGGCCTTTGTAAAGCGCCTGGCGATATGGCTTCGGCGGCGTTTTCATCCGTTGATCTTCCGGCCCCACGGCCATCTTCGCGCCGGGATAGCGGATCAAGTCCCAACCCGCGAAATTCTTATTGCCGCCGTAAGAGGGATCGCAGAACATCCCTTCGAGCGTCAGCCGCCGCACGCGGTCAAAGAAGCGTTTCAATTCCGGCGTCGCCTTGTTCGTGTCGACGGCAGTCAACACGGCATCTTTCTTCTCGGCGGAGAGGTCCGCGAACGCAGAACCTTGCGTGCGCGCGGCATAAGCGTTCAGAGCCATAAGTCCCTGCAACAGAGCGGGCTTCTCTTTGGGCATGAAATCCGCCAGACTGCCATCGATGTATTCGATGACTCCGCACTCCGATGCACTCGGCCCGCTCTCATCTTTGGGCACCAGACGGTCGACGAATGCCGCCAAAATGCGCCGTTGATCGGTGGAGAAAGCGGAAGCTGCGGCCGGCGCCGCGGCCTGGGCGGCGGCTGGTGTTGGCGCCAAGGTAAGCGCGGCCAGCGGAATTAGCGTCGCGCTGGCGATCACCGTGCGGCGGGTTACGGGAGTTTCCGTGAGGGACTTTGGATCTTTCACTACGTGACCTCCTGCGGCGCACGCAGCGCACCGCGGAGACAATTGTATCAACTGCGTAGCTTCCGCCACACCAGCAGGTGCCTGAGTAAAGCCGCGGGTCGGTGGACACCTCGCTGGCCGGTTTTGCCTGCCCCCGTCCCTAGCCACCCGGCGGCCGGACCGGAATCCCGGCGGCTTTGAGATACCCGGCCGCCGTCTCGCGGCGAATCTGGGTAGCTCGTTGAATGCACCGCAGCGACCAGCCCAGCCGGCCCAGGGCTACCACTTAAGGTCTCCCCCCGTCAGCTTCAATGTCCTGGCTCAGCTATCTCGTTGGCCGGTTTTGGGTGGCCACCGAGGTGCTGCCCTTCGACACCAGCTTGCCTCCAAAGTACACATACGTCTGCTTCACCGCCAGAGTCATGGTGCTGCCCTCCCAGGTCTGGATCAACCGCCCGCCTTCGGAGGAAAATACTCCTTAAACTTTCACCCCCGGTGTCTCATTGTTGTTGACACGCACCGTCTGTTCCGAAAAAAAACAGCGCCAAGCGATCTGTATGTAAGTTGGCAGTCTCATCATTTGGACTGCGCGTCCGTTCGAACACTTTCTGTTCCGATTTCGGAACAGAAGGGTTCAAAATAAAATTTTGTCCGGCACTCGTGGCTGGCTCCCACTAACGTGGGACACCCCCAATTTCGGAGGAAGGGGCAGTTTCAAACAGCTCTATCTTCTACCCCGTTTTGGCGCAGGAGTTTAGCGGAAGAACGGAGCCATCGCATCGAACTCCGTCTGGAACTCGCCCAGGATCGCCGCGATGCTCGTACGGTCGAGTCCCAGTTGTTCCAGCGCGAGGGTGTCGGGCTGGTTTTGCGTGGGCTGGATCGCGACGCCAATCGACTTCACATAGGTATCTGCCGCGCCGACGACCCCGCCCAGACGCAATTCGCCGCCTGTGCCGGCCTCGGCGAGGTCGTGGTGATCGCGGACGGCAAGTTGGATTGGCTCCGGGAGATTCCAATGCCGGAGGGCTTGCGCGGAAAGGTCCGCGTGGTCAAATCCCAGCATGACCCGCTCGCATTCGGTTTCGGTCTTTCCTCCACGGGCGTGCAGTTCGACGATCCCTCCGCATTCGGCGGGCAGGGCGATGGCGATCAACAGGTGCCCAACATCGTGCAGGAGTCCGGCGACGAAGGCGCCCTCGGGATAGGCAACCGGCACCCGCTGAGCAATCATGTCGCTCAAGATGGCAGTCGCCGCCGAATGCAGGTTAAAACGGGCCATGGACCAGGATGCCGCCGGGCGCGCCTTCGCCCAAGAGCGCGCGAGCGACATTCCCAATACGGCGTTGCGCAACTTCTGGATGCCCATCAGAGACAAGGCATGGCGCACGGAGTTAATGGTTCCCCGCCGTGCATACAACGCGGAATTGACCATATGCAGGATATTGCCGGCGATGACGGTGTCTTTCTCAATCAGGTCACTCAGCTTGGCAAAAGAAATGTCTTCACCGGCGAGCGAAGCCATCAATTGATTCAGGATGGGCGAGAAGGGCGGAAGTTTTCGCAGTGCCTTCATGGATTTTTCCCGCAAGGCAGCACTTGCTGGAGAAACGGAATGCCCGGGATGCCCGGTCAGGGATGCCACAAAGGGCTCATCGGCGGGAACGCAATGAGCATGAACCGCATCGCTAGCGTTTGCCGAATAGTCTGGCCGTGGAAATGAACTGGAAGCGCAGCGTGTGGTTCGATTCGTCCACCAAGCCGTTCTGCTGCAAGACATATTGATTCAGATACCCGATCTCGACCCTGTTATTCCGGGTCAAATGGTAGCCGATCCCAGCCTGGACGCGGTTCTGATTGAGCGCATGGGCCCCGTGGTTGGGTCCGAAGTGGAACATAATCTCATCGCCGGCGAACAGGTGCCATTGCTGGCCGCGCTCATTGGCTCTTGAAATTGGCAAGGTGAATCTGAACTGGTAGCGGGCGCGGTTCTGGTAGCGCCAGAAGTAGGCTTCGCCTTGAGAGAAGTCCTGCAACCAGCGTTGTTCGATGCGGAAGCGGTGATCGACATCCAGGTGCTTCAGTGCGTGCCGCAACGAGAGTTGCTGAAAGGTACGGTGTTCCAAGAAGGCATGTTTGGCGGGAAAGTCGCCGTAACGCGCGTTGCGAGTCCAGATGTAGCCCACAGACGCCTGCGCGTGAGGGGAGAAGCGGTAAGCGGCGGCTTCGCGGAACACGACCTGATGCGGGGTCGCTAGGAAAGTGGTCCTGCGGATCTCGGCTTCGCTGATGGCGCTCCAGCCGCCCGCGATCGGATGGTCGCCGGCGTAGCTCCACCAGGTATTCAGGTTCTGGTCAATCGTATGAAGGACCGGGGATTGGGCCAAGCAACTGACGCTGGCAAGCAGAAGGAAGGCAAGGATTCGATGCACTCGATTCAGAATACTACCTATTGTCGATGGACTTAGTATTAATTAACTTAATAAGTGTAATCAATAACTTAAAAAGACCTAGATGCTTGAAGCTTCCGCCGTAAGTAATCCAGCGCCCACTGCGCTGCCCGCGCGCGCACGCCGTTACGGTCGCCAAACAGGCGGTAGGTTGCGGCTTCGGGCGCGCCCGCTGGGCCCGCGAAACCGATGATCACCGTGCCCACGGGTACGCCGGATTGGCTCCGCGGACCCGCTTCGCCGGTGACCGACAGTGCATACGTCGAGCCGGTGCGGTCGCGCGCGCTGGTGGCCATGGCTTTGGCCGCTTCCTCACTGACAGAGGTGTGCTTTTGCAGCAACGCCGGGTCGACTCCGAGCAATTGCGTCTTCATCGCATCGCTGTAAACCAGGAAGCCGCCGAGATAATAATCCGAACTCCCGGGCACGGAGGTGATGCGCCCGCCGAGCAGCCCGCCGGAGCAGCTTTCGGCCACGCTCAGACTCGCGCCGCGGGCGCGCAGCAGGCCACCGATGACCGTTTCCAGATTCGCTCCATCGCGCGAATAGATGCGGTCACCCAGCAGTTCTTCAATAGGAGAACCCACGGCGGCCAGCAACGCTTCGGCTTCCGGTTCCGTTTCCCCGTGCGCGCGCAGGTGGATCTGGATGTCGCCTGCCCCCGCCAAAATCGTCGTCACGGGGTTTTCGTAGGGCTTGTACACCGGTGAAATGAGCTGGTCGAGATCCGATTCGCCCATGCCGGCCACCCGGTAAAAACGCGTGCGGATCACTTGGGTAGGCAGCTTGGCGCGCAGCTTCGGAACACACTGACCGCTGAACATCGCTTTCAGTTCATTGGGCGGACCCGGCAGCAGCAAGATTACTTTGCCATCGGCATCGATCCACTGTCCCGCAGCCGTGCCGCGATCGTTGGGCAAGGGCTCGGCGCCTTCGATGAGGAAAGTCTGACGGCGATTGTTCTCCGCCATGTTGCGGTTCAGGCGCTGGAAGCGTTCGATGAGGGCATCGAGAAGATCCTGCCGGAAAACCAGATTGCGCCCCAGCGCTTCGCTAGTGGCCTCACGAGTGACATCGTCTTCGGTGGGCCCCAAGCCGCCGGTCAGAATCACGATGTCCGCATCGCGCAGAGCCTGCCGGATGGATTCAGCCAGCAGCCTGCGATCATCGCCCACCACCAGCTTGCGGCGCACCTCCACGCCCAACGAATTGAGTTGATCGGTGAGCCACAGCGAGTTCGTGTCGATTTTATCCGCCGTCAGCAGTTCGGAGCCAACGGCTATGATTTCCGCGTTCGCCATCACACGCCAGCCAGCTTACGCCACGCGGTACCCCGTAATGCCCACATCCACGCGATAGAGCGCGCTGCTGGTGGCGACGATCATGTCGCCTCCGGGCGAGAAGGCCAGACCGACGATGCCGGGACCGGACAGAAACAGGGTCGCTTCCCTTTCGGGCGTGATACGCACCACGCCGCGGCGTCCCCGGAAGGAAGCGGCCACGTACACATTTCCGCTGGTGTCGAAGGCGAGGCCTTGCGGACGCCCCAGGCCCCGGTAATAGACTTCCACCTGGCCCGCGGGCGAAATACGCTGCACGGTATCGAAGCTGGAAGTGGTGGGTCCGGCGACATACAAATATCCGTCTGGTCCCCATGCGAGGTGATAGGCGGCAATGGAGGGTTCGATGGTGGCGAAGACGTAAATCTGCCGCTGGCGGCTGACCTTGAAGATGGTGCCGCTACGGTCGCCCACATACATGTTGCCGTCCGCGTCAAACACAATGCCCGTGGCTACACCCATGCCTTCGACATAAACCGACGTCGTGCCGGCCTCGGATACCCGGTAGACCGTACCATCTTGACGGCTAGAAACGTAGAGGATGTCGTCCTGATCCATCGCCAGGCCGCTGGCATTCATAATATCGCTGACGAAGGGTACCGATTGACCCGTGACCGCATCCACCTGATACACCGACACCGGAGTTTTCTGCCCCCGGGTGCCGCTGAAAGTCGCGTAGACGTTGCCGCGGCGGTCCACGGCCGGGTTGGCGATGGGATGCAGGCCGTCGGCGATCCGCGCGCCGACTTGGAGACTTTGTGCGGCGCTGCTATCTCCGTTTTTGCCGATAACGATCTCGCCGCTTGGCGCGCCTTCCGGTACGCGCACGATCAAAAATGAATCAGAACCCACCACCAGGGGCGCGGGCGTGGCTCCGATAGTCACCGTTGGACCGCCGCCGCCAGCGAAGTTTTTGCCGTGAACCTGGAATTCGCCTCCCGGAATCGCCGCGAGCGGCGAGACTTCCAGGATCTGGGGACGGGAATCGGCGGACTTGCGAATGGCCATAGGAATTGGGAATGGAAGAATAGACGAGCTAATACAGATTGAACCACCCGCCAGCAATCATTACAAGCGCGCCGTAAACGCCGGCCAGCGCATCGTCAGCGACAATGCCGAGCCCGCCGGGCAAGCGCTCCATTCTCCGGATGGGGAACGGCTTCCAAATATCGAAAAGACGGAACAGTACGAACGCCGCCAGCCAGCTCTTCCAATTGAGCGTTGCGGCGCCGGCCAGGGTCAGCCACTGGCCCACGACTTCATCCACGACGACGATCTGTGGATCTTCCAGGCCGCTGGCGCGGGCGACGACATGGGCGGACCACACCGCGGCCGGAAACAGCAACATCGCCATGTACGCAAAACTGCCCCACTGAACACCTGTATAGTAGTGCACCACCCATGCCACGGCAATGGCTGCGAGCGATCCGGCGGTGCCAGGCGCTTTCGGTGTGTATCCCGCGCCGAACCAAGTAGCGATCATACGGGCCAGTGTGGTCAATCTTCCTCCTTGCTTGGGAGACTCGAATCCGCAGGCTCGGAAATGACGTATTTCTCCATAGCCCAGTTGCCTAGATCGATCAACCGGCACCGCTCGCCGCAGAAGGGCATTTCGGGATCGTCAGCCTTAACTTCCCTCTGGCAGATGGGGCATTTCATGCCTTGATCAAATCGGCAATTTGAAACAAGCGCTCGCGCGGAGGCGCGGCTTCCGGCTCGTCCAATAATTCACCGGTCAATTCGTAATCGTGCGTTTTGACGATACGCATCGCGCGGAACTCGCCGGCTTGCAAGGGCTGTTCGCCGGGATCGGAAATATAGCAGACGCCGTCGATATCGGGAGCCTGCGTGGAGAGCCGCGCCTGCCACACCAGTTCGGATTCCTCGGTGGGGCCTTCGACAAGCACGCGGAACTCCTGGCCCAGAAGAGTGCGGTTTTTCGCGCGCGAAATTTTCTTTTGCAGGCTCATCAGCTTGCGCTTGCGATTGTAGATGGTGCGCGCATCCACCTTGCCGTCGAGCGCGAAGCTCTTGCTGGTGTCCTCGTCGGAATAGGAGAACACACCCAGGCGATCGAACTTGGCCGCCTCTACGAACTGGCACAGCTCTTCGAAATCCGCATCCGTTTCGCCAGGGAACCCGGCAATCATGCTGGTGCGAATGGCTACGCCGGGAATGGTCTTGCGGATGCGCTCGATGAGCTTGAGGAAGATATCACCGTTCGCCCCGCGCTTCATGCGCTTGAGCACCGCCGCGCTCGCGTGCTGGAGGGGCATGTCGATGTACTTCACCAGCGAATGATGCGCGGCGAGCGTGTCCAGCAACTTCTGCGTGACTTTGTTGGGGTACGCGTAGAGAAAGCGGATCCACTTCTCGTGTCCGGTCTCGATTTGCGCGAGCCGGGCCAGCAACTGCGCCAGGCCATCTTTCAGGCCCAAGTCCTCGCCGTAGCAGGTGGTGTCCTGGCCGATCAAATTAATCTCGCGGACGCCTTGCGAGAACAGGCGCGTGGCTTCCGAAATCACGGATTCAAAGCGGCGGCTACGAAACGCCCCGCGATAGTGCGGGATCACGCAGAAAGTACAGGGGTGATCGCAGCCCTCGGCAATCTTGATATAGGCGTAATGCTTCGGCGTGGCCAGTACGCGCGGCGTCAGGTCGTGGTACAGGTAGGCGTCAAAAGGATTGCCTTTGGGTTCCACGCCTTCGCACAGCGCTGTGATGCGCTCCAGTTCATTGGTGCCGATCACTGCATCCACTTCCGGCATATTCTGCGTGATTTCGCCGCGATAGCGTTCGACTAAGCAGCCGGCGACGATCAGCTTCCGCGCGCGCCCGGTCTTCTTGTACTCGGCCATCTCGAGGATGGTGTCGACGGACTCCTGTTTGGCGGGGTCAATGAAACTGCATGTGTTGACCACGATCACGTCGGCGTCGGAAGGGTGCGGAGTCAACTCGTGACCGCCCGCGGTGAGTTGGCCCATCATCACCTCGGTGTCGACGAGGTTCTTGGGGCAGCCTAAACTAACAAAACCAATTTTCAAAATAAAAGTCGGGACAGTACACTCAATCACCAATTGTTTGGTTGGCGGAAATAGGTGATTGAGTGTACTGTCCCGGGTTTTCTCCTATGTGTGGCAATTCGACAGGCCGCGCTTTTCGAGGTATTGCTGATGGTATTCCTCAGCGGGCCAGAAGGTTTGTGCAGGCGTAATCTCGGTCACGATGGGCCGGGGGAAGCGAGCTTGCGCGGCGTCACGCGAGACCTTGGCTTCCGCTTCCTGCTCCGGCGAATGGAAGTAGATGGCTGAGCGGTACTGCGAGCCTACGTCGGGTCCCTGCCGGTTCAGCGTCGTCGGATTGTGATTGCTCCAGAAGACTTCGAGCAGATCGTGATAGCTGATGACCTCTGGATCGAAGGTGACTTCCAGTGCTTCGGCATGCCCGGTGCGGTCCGTGCAGACGGCCTCATAAGTGGGATGATCCACCTTGCCACCTATGTAGCCCACTTGCGTGGACTTTACGCCTGCCAGCCGCCGGAACGCGGCCTCGACGCCCCAAAAACAACCTGCCGCAAATGTGGCCTTTCTCATATTCCTATTGTAACGGCAGGGAACCCGGTACAATGGTCAACTTGAAGCTTCGCGTCCGCAATCTCACCAAAAATACGGTTCTCGCCGATCGCGCCGACATTGCCGACACCAGCGCGACCCGCCAGCGTGGCCTGCTGAAACACACGGGTCTTGAAGAAGGCGAAGGACTCTGGATCGTCCCCTGCGAGGGTGTCCACAGCTTCATGATGAAGTTCGCCATTGACGTGGTCTTCATCAACAAGAAGCGGCAAGTGACCAAGGTCCGGCGCAATATGGTGAGGAACCGCATCGCGCTCAGCCTGCGCGCGCACTCGACGCTGGAGTTGCCGGTGGGCATGATTGATAAGTCCCAAACGGCCGCGGGCGATCAGTTGGAACTCGAAAAATACGAAGGGTAGCGGCGGCCGCTCATGAGAGGAGCTCGTCGAACAGCACCACCTCCAGCTCGTCGACGCGCTGAAACGCTGAATCGTTGGTGATGAACCCGCGAACTCCGGAACGTACGGCGGTTGCCGCCTGAATCGCGTCAGGTGTTCGCAGCCGGTAGCTCGCGCGGAAACGAGCGGCCAAATCCGCGATCTCCAGATCGGGGGCGATCCACTCCAGGTTGGGATAGCGGGATAACAATCCGTAATATTGGTTCACACGCTGCTTGGTCTGTTGGGCGTAGGGCAGGGTGAGCACCTCGGTCATGGTCAACGTGGAAGTCACGGCGGAGTGCCGGGCGTGTTCCACCCATTCGAGAACACGGTAGGCGAGGCCGACGTACTTAGGATGCTCTTCCACGGCGTAGATGAAGATACTTGTGTCCAAGGCCACGCGGCGGTGGCGCCGGAGGAATTCCGCTAGTCCCAACTATCGCGTTCCTTGTCGAGGTATCCCGCTGGGTACAGACCGCGGGCAATGCCCCGAAGTGCCGCCGCATAGGACTTTGGCTTCGCGAAGATGAGGATCGTGTCGCCGTTTACTACGACCTCGAGCTTGTCGCCCGCCTTCAGTTTCAGTTTTTCGCGCGCCTCGCGCGGAATCACGATCTGATTTTTGGACGAGAGTGTGGCAGCCATCGCTTTACATTTTAACAAAAAGTAAAGGGCCAGCATCCGCTATACTGGAGTTGTCAGCCCCTCCGCGGTCCGACCTTAACTCCAAGTAATGCTTTCTATTAACAACGTAACTATGCGCTACGGCGCCCGCATCCTGTTTGAGGAAGTATCAACCACCTTCCAGGCCGGCCGCCGCTATGCGGTCACGGGCCCGAACGGCGCCGGCAAGTCCACGCTCGTGAAGATCATCACGGGCGAGATCGAGCCGAGCAAGGGTGCCGTCGTACGGCCCAAGAAAATGGGCGTCCTCAACCAGGATCAGTTTACTTTCGACGCTTTCCGCGTGATCGATACGGTGATCATGGGCAACGCTCCGCTGTGGGCGGCGCTGCAGGAACGCGAAACACTGTACGACAAAGATCCGGAAACACTCACCGAAGAAGACGGCATGCGACTGGGGGAGTTGGAAGGGATTGTCGGTGACGAAGGCGGCTACACGGCAGAGAGCGATGCGGCGGTGCTGCTTGATGGCCTGGATATTCCCGAGTCCCTGCACGAGCGCAAGATGAGTGAATTGCAGGGCGGCCAGAAGGTACGTGTGTTGTTGGCCCAGGCCCTGTTTGGTACGCCTCCGCTGCTGCTGTTGGACGAACCGACCAATAACCTGGATCTGGATTCGGTCCACTGGTTGCAGGACTACTTGATCCGCTACAATGGCTGCCTGATCGTGATCTCGCACGATCGCCATTTCCTCAACGAAGTCTGCACCCACTGCGCGGACATCGATTACGAAGCCATCATCATGTACCCGGGCGGGTATGACGACATGGTGCTGCAGAAGACGCAGATCCGCTCGCGCATCGAAGCGCAGAACGCGCAGCGCGAAAAGAAAATCGAACAACTGAACGAATTCATCCAGCGCTTCTCGGCGGGTACGCGCTCCTCGCAGGTCACTTCGCGTAAGAAGGAAGTGGAACGCCTGCAAACGTCGGATCTGGCCCGCTCCAACATCGCGCGCCCCTTTATCCGTTTCGAGATGAAGCGCCCGTCCGGCCGGCATCCGCTGGTGGTCAAAGGGTTAACGAAAGCCTACGAGAGAAACAAGGTTGTCACGGATTTCACCGCGAGTATCAGCCGCGGCGAAAAAATCGCGCTGATGGGCCGCAACGGAGCGGGGAAGACCACGATGCTGCGGTCGATCGTCGAGCCAGGCTTTGCGGATGCGGGGACGGCCGAATGGGGCCATGAAGTCTCGGTTGGGTACTTCGCGCAGGATCACCGCGAAACGATTCCAGATGGCCTCACGCTCCTGGAATTCCTGCACGGCTTCGATCCGCAGGCGGCCCAGGAAGAATTGCGCGGATTGTTGGGCCAGATGTTGTTTTCCGGCGACGACGCGCTGAAGAAAACCAATGCGCTTTCCGGCGGCGAAGCGGCGCGCATTATCTTTTGCAAGTTGATGCTGGAAAAGCCCAACGTGCTGGTGTTGGACGAACCAACCAATCACTTGGATCTGGAATCCATCAACGCCTTGAACATCGCGCTCCAGCGATACGAGGGTACCGTGCTGCTGGTTACGCACGATCATGACGTGATCGACGAAGTCGCCACCCGTATCTGGCATTTCGACCACGGCCGCGTCGAGGATTTCCAGGGACCGTACGAAGAGTTTCAAACGCACGCCAAGCAGGCGGTGGGATAAGGTCCGAGCTACCGCCCGCGATTCGGTTTGCGCGGTCCAGCGTTGCGCGGTCCAGCGTTGCGCGGTCCGTCGTTGCGCGGTCCAGCGTTTCGTGGTCCAGCGTTTCGTGGTCCGGCGTTTCGTGGTCCGGCGTTTCGTGGTCCGGCGTTGCGTGGTCCGGCGTTGCGCGGTCCGTCGTTGCGCGGTCCGTCGTTGCGCGGTCCAGCGTTGCGTGGTCCGGCGTTGCGTGGTCCGGCGTTGCGTGGTCCGTCGTTGCGCGGTCCAGCGTTGCGCGGTCCAGCGTTGCGTGGTCCGTCGTTGCGCGGTCCAGCGTTGCGTGGTCCGGGACCGCGTCCTCCGGGCTTGGCATTCCGCGGTCCGTCGTTACGTGAACCGGGCTTCGGTCCACGATCGGGTGGTCTGGTGTCTGATGAGCGCGCAGGGCGGGATGCGGGACTCACCGAGGCATCCCGTGGCGCTTGTGGTAAGGCGAACTTGCGCGGCCCGTCATAACGCGTACCCGCATTGCGTGGCCCGCGCCTGAGCTTTGGCATGTGCGGCTTGGTCGCCGTGGGCTTGGCCGCTTTGGGCTTGGGTGCTGTGGCCTTAGTTACTGGAGTTGGCAGCGGCGCGACGTCCGCGGCTTGCGGCGCCACGGCGCCAACGTCCGCGTTCTCATCCATCTTCAGCAGCTTCTTGAATTTCTTGACTTCCTGCGGCGTGAGCGATCGATAGCGTCCGGGCGGGACGTCCAACTCCAGGAATCCGATCTTTACCCGGCGGAGTTTTTCCACCAGTTTCCCAAGGTGCTTGAACATGATGCGGATCTGGTTCTGGCGGCCTTCGGCGATCTTTACCTCGTACCAGGGATTGGCGCCGTGTTTGATGCGCTTGAGTTCCGCCGGCGCGGTCTTGCGGCCGTGCATCGGGATGCCTTCGCGGAACTGCTTTTCCTGCTCCTCAGTGAGTTCGCCGGTCACTTTTACGACGTAGACTTTCTGAATGTGACTGGCCGGGGCCATCAGGCGATTCGCGAACTCGCCATCGTTTGTGAGCAGCAGCAGGCCTTCGCTGTGATAATCCAGCCGGCCTACCGGATACACGCGTTCCTTCACGCCGCGCATCACGTGCATCACGGTCTGCCGCCCTTCCGGGTCGGACATGGTGGTCATGCAATCTTTGGGCTTGTTCAGCGCGATATAAGTGTGGTGCTTAGGCGCGCGCAGCAGGTGGCCGTCAACCTTGATGTGGTCGATTGCAATGTCGGCCTTGCTGCCGAGTTCCGTGATGGTTTCGCCGTTCACCGTCACGCGGCCTTCGACGATCAGTTCCTCGGCTTTGCGGCGTGAGGTCACGCCCGCTTGCGACAGGATTTTTTGCAGGCGCTCTTCAGGCATTTTCCGCCGCGGCCTCCCGGGGAGTATCTGGCGGCGTTTCCGGCTCGAGAGGCAGTTCCGCTTGCGGGGCCTCGCTTGCCATCTCACCCTCCGACTCGGACACCGACATGCGTCCCAGCTCTTCGAATTCCTTGAGTGTCGGCAACTCGCCCAGATCCTTCAAGCCGAATTGCACCAGGAACTCTTTGGTGGTCTTGTATAAAATCGGCTGCCCGACCACTTTCTTGCGGCCGGCCTCGCCGATCAGCTTGCGGTCGAGCAGCGTCTTGAGTACGCTCGCTCCCTGCACGCCGCGAATTTCCATGATCTCCGGCGTGGTCACCGGTTGCTTGTAGGCGATGACCGCCAGCGTCTCCAGCGCCGGCAGTGACAGTTTCAGCGGCGGAGTGAGTTTCTTGACGAACGCGCGCACGGCTTCGTGATGCTCGGCCTTGGTGGCCATCTTGTAGCCGCCCGCGATCTCGCGGATGCTCAGGCCATGCTCAGGCTTGGCGTATACTTCCACCAGTTCGTTGAGCACACGCTGGATCACGTCCAGCGGACGCTCCAAAGCGGCGGCCAGTTGCTGAGCCGAAAGAGGCTCATCGGTGATGTAAACAATGGCCTCCAGGATGGCCTTCAGGATGGCATCCTGGCTTTCGGCGGGCCTTTCCTCGGTCAGTTGGGAAACGTCGATTTCGTCCATGCTCACTGGTAAACTCCGCTCACTGATACCCCTCGTTAATCGCAGTCATCGTCGTTTCTTCCGTAAACGCTTCGTCAAAACCTCTCAGCCGCTTTAAGCCGATTTCTCCGAACGCGTCGGCCTGCGTCAACCCCACCGCTTGCAGCTTGACCAATTCCAGCAAGGCCAGGAACAGGCAGATCATGGCGCGGCGGCTCTTCTGGCGTTCGAACAGCTCACGCGCGGAGATCACGTCATTACGCCGTTCTTTTTCGAAAATGGTCCGCATGTAGCGGATCATGTCCGGTACGGAGACGTCTTCCTGGTCGATCTCATAAACGGGCCGGTTCTTGGCGCGCTCCAGCACGCCCTGGAAGGTCTTCACCAGATCGTGCAAGGTGACCGCCAGGCCCGGCGTGCCGTCGTCTTCGGCGCGGAATTGCTCAATTTGCGGATTGGACCACACGGCTTCTTCCACCACGCGTTTCTGATGCAGCATCTCGGCGGCGGACTTGAAGCGCTCATGCTCCAGCAGGCGGTCGACCAGTTCCTTGCGCGGATCTTCTTCGGGCGAGATCTCTTGCAAGGCCGGGTCGCGCGGGAGTAGCGCTTTCGATTTGATCTGGATCAGTGTGGCCGCCATGTAGACGAATTCGGCGCTGAGCTCGATGTCCATCTCGAGCGCTTTGGCCATGAATTCCAGATACTGCGAGGTGATCTGCGCGATGGGGATATTGTAGATGTCGATCTCCTGCTTGCGGATCAGGTCCAGCAGCAGGTCGAGCGGCCCATCGTATTGCTCCAGGTGAAAATTCAGCGGCAAGGACACAGAACTACAGGATACCAAGGGGGGGGCGGTTCACACCGTCTTAACGCGTGGGTCCCAGGATCTCTATTTCTAATTCTCGAAACTGACGGTATCCGGCGTCGAGGGTAATCAGGCGCCGCGATGAACTCAAAGCGAAGGCGGCCAGGTAGGCGTCGCTCACTAGTTTCCCCGTGGGAACCGGATAGCGCAAGAGAGATGGCAGGAAAATATCGACATCCGGCGATTCCGGCACAAATTCCACGCGTTCGTCCTTCAGTAGTTCCTCGATCAAGCTCCAGGCGGCCGCGGCCGAAAGCACGTCTCCTCCCATGATCGACCGATTGCCCAGAAGGCGGATCAAGCCGAGTTGCACGAACCGGCAAAGACCGGCTTCGGATGACTCGAGCGCTTCATACCACTTGCGCGCGATCTTGTGATGCTGGTGCTGGCGGACCAGCAAACTCAACCAGACATTGACATCGACCAGCGAACGTCGCATGCGGCCGGTCTTAGCTGAACATGGCCTGGTCGATCTGTTCCGGCGTAAGGACGCGAATCCGGCGGCCCTTCGGATTCCCAATGGCAGGCGGCGGCCGGCGGGTCTTCTGATTCCGCGGCGCCAGCCTCTGCTCGATGGCGTCGATGAATAATTCTTTCAGGGAGACGCCGGCCAGCGCCGCGTGGCTCTTGGCACGGCTCAGAAGGTCATCGGGGAGTTCTACGGTCGTCCTCATATGCCATAAGTATGGCATATTAAGAAGAAAACGTCAGCCGCCGCGCCGGGTCTGTGAAATTACGGCCTTGCCCCCAGCTTCCGGCGCCCGGCGCCTGGGTTCTTGGTTCCCGCGAAGATCAGCGTCACATCCACTGTTTTTGCGGCCTCATTGACCTTGGTTTCGGAGCTGGTCGTACCCAGGTCGTCAAACATGGCTTGCGCTTCCTTGAGAAACGCTTCGGGGGCTTCCGGGTCGAAGGGTTTCCCCTCCCGCGTGCCCCACTGCTTGCGGACGGCTGGCTCGCCGTAGAGATCCAGGCCACGAATTTCGAGCTTGCCGTAGTTGTAGATCTCACCCGCTTTTACATCCACCACCAGATCCACCGTCTGTTCCTTGTCATTCACCGTGCGGTCGACGCGCGATTCGGCGTGCAGATATCCCCGGCTCTTGAACTGGTGGGCGATGCGGTCCGCTCCCGTTTTGATCTCGTCGAAGTTCACGACTTCGTCCTTGCGCCACTTGGCGAGGCTGTCGAGATCCTTGGCCTGCCGCGTAGCCGCACCCGCGTAACGCACGGTCCCCAGCTTGAACTCGGGCCCTTCCTCGATGGTGATGTCCACGGCCACGCCCACGACGTCCGCCTCCTGCGATGGCGCGGCGGCGATCTTCGGAAAAGCCACGCGCAATTTGCCGCGCGTCTCAAACAGAGGACGGATATTCAGGTCCAGCAGGCGGCGCACCGTGTCTTCCGAGAATTCCTTGCCCACGGCCACGCCGGAAAACGTGTTGAACAACTGGGTGGCGGGCAACGACTCATTCCCCGTGAAATGGATTTGAGAAATACGCGCGCGGTCGCCGGCCGGACGGAACAGGATCATCGGCGGCCCAGGCAGATCGTAACTCAACCGGCCGAGCACTTCGATCTTGCCTTCCAGGAACTTCATCAGCACTCCGTTGTAGCGGTTGAGAACTTCAGGGGTGGCGGGAATCTCATTGGCGAACAGCGTTTCCTGCTGGCGCAGCAGCGCGCGCAAGCGATCTTCGGGGGCGGGCAAATCCTCGAACCGGAACTTGTAAAGCAAGGCCACTTCGGCAACGTCGAAGGTCGCATCATAGCCGCTTTTCTCGGCGCTGGGCTTGAATTCGTAACCCACGCTCTCGAATCCGCCAGTCCCCATCAGGCGGTCCCGCGCGGCGTCGAACGTTTCCTTGCTGACTTGTTGACCCAGTTGTAAGCCCGCCGCGTTCATGATCTGGGCCGGCGTGAAGTGGCGGTTCCCCTGGACCGTCCAACGGATCAGCGGATAAGGCGCTGACGGTGATTGCGCGCACAGAAGCGCGGAAAAAAGCAGGAGTGCGGGAAGCCACGCGCGCATATGTATAGTTTACGCGGCTCCCCGCCATGAGGTTTCCTGCGGGGGTGTCTTATTGCGGAGGCAGCGCCCTCGTGAACTGTGGCCCTTCTTGCACGGTATAGTCCGGCGGCACCTGGAACAGGGTAGCCGCGGGCTCGGCGCGCGACACATTCTTGAGCGAGTACGACGTCGTGCCCATGCGGGGATCATTATGCGTCGATTGCACCGTGACCTGCAACTCGGGAGACCGCCACATTTCGTCGACAATTTCGATCGGCTTCTCGTTGCCGATCTGACCGGCGGGAATCGTGATGGTGTGGCGCACACCGTCGGCGGAAATGCCCTCAATCACTTTGGAGCCCAGTTGCTCTCCCCTTGGGCCCATGCCATTGCCACCGCCCGCTACCTGCCCGAAGAGCATCAGTTGCGGCGCGGCCATGGTAACTCCCGCCGTTGGGGCCGGTCCCGCACCCTCAAAATGCCGGATGAATACCGGCCCTCCTTCTTTGGGCGGCGCGGGCAAGTCCGTCAATTTGCCCAGCGCCATGGATGAATGCGGGAATTTGATCGCGACTTTATTTTGCACGTCGAGAGAGTAATTCACTCCCGCCACCGGATCGGAAATGAAAACCGTCTTGTGCGGTTCGCCTTGCGCGGCGAAAGGGCCGAGAGAAGGGAAGGACTGCTCGCGCCGCTCGCGCCCCTGGCTATCGCGATACACCGAAGCGGTTGTCTTGTGGACGATTCGATTGCCGTCGGCGAGCGCCTGCACGTTTTCCGTGACAGCCTCGGCTGCATAGGGCGCGTTTTTGAGAGGCGCTCCACCCACCAGTTCGCCCGCGACGAAGTTGAAGGTGGCGCCCGCCGTGGTGGCTGCCGCTATCCCCATGCCGATGGGCGCCGCGCGGGTGAATACCACGTCCTGCTCCTGTTGGGCCAACAACGCCGCTGGTAACACGAACATCATCCAAATTCCGGATTTCATCTTCACTCCCCCTTATTGCATATCAGATTTTACAAATCGAATGGCGCGCGGCAGACCTTCTTCGCCCACCAACACGTCGGCTTGAATCAGATCCCCAAGGTGATCGTCATGCACCGGCAGGCCGACTGAGCGCATGACCCCGGCCGGTAACTCTACCCGCAGCAGTTGCCCGCGCTCGAACGGGAGTGCCGAATCCATCCACGGGAAAAAGTCGGTGACCGCTTCCCTCGGCGCCCGGCGGCCAACCGTTCTGGGGCGCCGAACCCGCTGGGGCGCCGTTACGATCACGGGCTCTGGCGCCGCGGCGACTTCAGGAGTCTCCGGATTGGATAACGCCACTGGCGGTCGTACTGGCGAAGACTGGCGGGCCGTCCCATAGTTCATCACCAACGCCGCCACTACCAGGCACGCGGCAGCCGCCCCGGCCACGGCTATCCAGCGCCACCTGCGGCGGGCCCGCTGTTTCCGGAATCCGCGAATCAACAGCGTCTCCGTTTCCGGTGCGGCCTGCAATTCGCGATCGTGATGCGCGAGGGCCCGTAATGCCTGCACAATCCGCTCTTCGCTCATGACAAACTCCTGACTGCATTCAGTTTCAATTTTTCGCCTTCTAGTTTCTGAGCCAGCAGCGCCCGTCCACGGCTCAATCGTGACCGCACGGTTCCCACAGGACAGTCCAGCGCCACGGCTGCCTCTTCGTAGCTGGCGCCCTCCAGGTCGAACAACACCACTGCTTCGCGATAGACCAACGGCAGGCTCAGCACGGCGCGGCGTACCGATTCGATCGTCTCCCGCCGGGTCAGGTCATCGAGCAAGTCTTCATCGATGGCTAACTCTTCGGTCACGGTGTCCACGCTGGTCTTTTCCAGACGCCGTAACATCAAGTGGCGCGCGACGCCATATAAGAACGGCAGCAAGGGGCCGCGCTCCGGTTCGTAACGGTTTCCCCGTTCGAGCAGCGCGAGAAATACCTCCTGGGTGACGTCCTCAGCCAATGCCGGATTGCCGGACATGTGCAGTGCGAAGCGGTAAATCGCGCCTTGCCGGGCCCGGTAAAGGAGGCTGAAGGAGTGCTCATCGCCCGCCAGTGCCTCCTCCAACCATTTCTCGTCGCTTGCCATGTCTGCTTCATATACCCGGCCGGACGACGGAAAGTTCCAAAATTGTGCCCTTGGTCCGCGCGGCCCCCGGAGGTATGATACGGGCAGGAAGATTTGTGGTTCGCGGAGTCCTCAGTTGCGCGTGCTGGCTGGCCGTTGTGGCCTTTGCGCAGGATCGCCAGTTTCCCGCCGCGCTTGGAGCCGGCATTCCGCCTCTTGGCCCCACGTTTCCACAATATGGCGCTCCGCAAGCCGCTCCGATAGCGCCCGTTCACCGGTCGCCGATGTATTGGGGAGGCTATGGGGCATACCCGGCCGTTTACCCCTACCC
This sequence comes from Candidatus Sulfopaludibacter sp. SbA3, assembly GCA_945861625.1. Lineage (GTDB taxonomy): Bacteria > Acidobacteriota > Terriglobia > Bryobacterales > Bryobacteraceae > Palsa-187. Next base: position 12,253 of record CAMAVI010000019.1, on the reverse strand, counting down.
GGCCATGCCGGCGCCCGCGGCAACCAGCGTGGTGGTGGTTGAGCCCGCGCCGGCGCCGCTTGCACCTCCACCTCCGCCGGCTCCCATCCGGTCTTCGATACAGGAGGTGAATCCGCCGGCCTCGTCCGAGCCCCCTGCCTATTTTGCACTTGCCTTGAAGGACGGAACCAAGCTCTCAGCAGCGGCAGTGTGGGTACAGGGCCGTGATCTCCGCTATGTGGATGCCGAAGGCGCGAATCGCCGCGTTCCACTTGCCTCGGTGGACCGCGCCGTCACGCGCGAGCTGAATCAGGCCCGCAATCTCAACCTGCGGCTCCCACCGGCGCAGTAGCCGGAAAAAGTTTCTTTCGGCGGCGTCTCTCCGTTACAATGCAAGAGTTAGCTTTGAATGGAAACCCTCGTCAGCCGTCCCCGCATCAACCTTAAATTTGCCGATTTCCCGTTGGTGATCCGGAAATCGAAGATTCACCGTTATGGCGTTTACGCTCAGGAGCGTATTCCCGCCAATCGCAAAGTGATCGAATACACCGGTGAGCGCATCAGCCGCGCGGAGACCAAACGCCGGGGCGAGGGCGAGTACACGTACCTGTTCACTCTCGATCACTACTGGACCCTTGACGGCGCCTTCGGCGGCAGCGGCGCGGAGATCATTAACCACAGTTGTGAACCGAACGTGGTGGCGCGGATCATGAAGGGCCACATCATTTATATGAGCCTGCGCGAAATCCAGCCAGGGGAAGAACTGCTGGTGGATTACAACTTTACCTATACGGGTGACAAATCGCGGTGCGCGTGCGGGGCCAGAAGCTGCCGGGGAGTGATGGAGAAGCTCACGCCCAAACTGACGCGTGACCTCATAAACGCTCGAGCGGCCCGGGATGCGAAGACACCCCGAGCCGCCCAAAAGACAAAATCAGCGACCGCCTAGTTGGCTTTGACTTCCTGAAACACCTGGCCCACGAAGCGGTCTTCGCTGGGGCCGGCTTCCGGCACGCGCGGCGTGTACTCGTTGGCCGGCTTAGCGGCAACCGTGTCACCCTCGCTCTTACCCTGCTTCACCAAGTCGGACACTTTCCTCTCAACGCCTAACAGAACATCGCGGTGCGCCATGACAGCTTCGCGGCCCACGATCGGCCCATGGCCAGGCACGACCTTGGTGTTGGGTCCGGCCAGAGCGATCACGCGCGCCAGGCCATCCGACATGCCGCGCAGAGAGCCGCCGTTGGCGCGATCGATGTTGGGGAATCCCACCGAACGGAAGAAGTCGCCGGTCATGATCACGTCGTTATTAACGAAGTAGACGACGGTGTCGCCATCGGTGTGCGCCCGCGGAATCCCGATGACGCGCACTTCCTCGCCGTTCATGTTGAAGGTGAGGCCGCCGGTATAGGTAACCAGGGGGAGTCCAGCGGCCGGCATCGGCCTGCCGGGCTGGCCGTTAGCCCCTGGATTGGGATGCGCCAGACGGTTGCGCAACTGGGGCCGCGAGAAAATAGTGACGCCCATCTTGCCAAAATTCTCGTCGCCGCCGGTGTGATCGCCGTGCACGTGCGTGTTGATCATGAACTTGATCGGCGCGCCGCCGGAGACCGCTTTAATAGCGTTGTTAATCTTTTCGCTTAAGGGAGCGAACTGGCTGTCCACCATGAACACGCCGTCGGGTCCAGTCAGGATGCCGATGCGGCCGCCCTGGCCGTCCAGCGTGTAGAAATTGTTGCTGTGTTTGGTGGTTTTGATCTCGACCTTGCTGAAGTCGGGTGCACCTTGTCCAAAAGCCGTGAGCGCGGCGATTGCCAGCGCCGCGGGAATCCAATAACGTTTCATGTTGCCTCCTGTACGTCCATGTATCATATCAAGTCCGTCCGCGCAATGTGGTTTTCCACCGGAATTCTTTGGATTCCCTTGGCCTGGGTGCTACACTCAAAAGTTCGGGCTGTGGCGCAGCCTGGTAGCGCGCTTGCTTGGGGTGCAAGAGGTCCCGGGTTCGAATCCCGGCAGCCCGACCAAACCCCTCACAACTCTAGTAGCCAGGAACAATCAGTACACAAACGACAGGCTGGTATAGCCCGTGTTGGCCCGGTAATTCAGGTTGGGATTGAGGTTGAACTCCTGGCTGTAGCCGTAATATTGGTATCCGGCGTTCCAGTGAATCTGCCGGCTGATCTTGAGCGAAACGCGGGCCGAGGGCGACTGGAACGTGAGCGGGTAGGTCTGCACCACCTGGAAGATCGCGCGTGGTGAGCCGATGCCCGCCCCCGCCGCCGTGGCGCGGCCATCGCCGGTGTCCTGGACGCGCGTCAGGCCGGCGTAGATCTCGATCCGATCTTTCGCCTGGAAGCGGATTCCCGAATACACGGTGTGCATGTTACTGAAGTACAGGGAACGCTCGCCCGTGATGAGCGTGCCCGGCGCTACCCGGTAAGCGATCCCGCCCGCGGTATCCAGGTGCATCTTGGAATAGCCAGCATCGAGGGAAAGCCACGGGCGCGGTGTCCACGATCCGTCCACCGCGTAACGGCGCGAGTGCGACGAGAAGGAATTGGTCACGGAATACGAATTGTTGTTGTAGTCCGTATTGGTGGTGGCCAGAATCTGGAAATTGCGCCGGCGGTACTGCGCGCGGCCATTGAAGGCGGTGTAATCGCGTGGCGCCACCGGGGTGAACGGCCGGTTGGAGCGGCCGATCTCAGCGCTCAATTGCACCGTGAGCGCCGGCACGGGGCGCAAGCGCACTCCAAACTGGGTGGAGTTGAGGATGTTGGTTTGCTGCGCCGGGATGAACAGCACGTTACTGCGTTCCGTGGAATTGATGTAGCGGTCCGAGTAGTGATATCCAGCGAAAAGACCTATCGCCTTCAGCCATTGATAGTTCAGCGTGGTGTCGTTGGAAATCGTACGAACACCCAGGTAGTTGTATGTCACGACGCGGGTTGGCGCGCCGGGGCTCAACTGGGCAAACGTGGTATCGCCCTGGGTGCGCGCGTTGTAGACGGCGGTGCTGTTGGTGATTGTCAATTTTGATACGGGAGTAAACACCAGGTTCAAATTCCCGGTGGCAACGGGCCGCTGGGCGTTGCCAAAATTGAGGGCGCGCGTGGTTGTGGTGGCGTTGCCGGCCGCGGTCAAAAACGTTTCGTCCAAAACGAAGGCTCGCCGGCCCGCCGTATACGTGAAGCGGCCATTCCAGCTGAACCATTTGCTGGTGTTATTGAACAATGCGACACGCCAGTAAGGATTGGTGCCATGGTAAGGATCGGCTTTGGTCAATCCCAGTAGATTGGCGTTGGCCGTGCCGGGGAACCCGGGAACGCCGGCGGGCGAGCGAGTGAAGGCGTTGTCTTCTTTGAAATCCTCCCAGCCACGGGTCCAATTCACGCGAATGCCGGCGATTTCGAACTCGCTCCCCACGCGATACTCGTTCCAACGCCGGCGCACGTCCATCAGCTGAATTCCCTGGCGTCCCTGCTCGGTGGTATAGGCAGGCCCGGTCTGCGCGCTTCCCGTATAACCCAGGAAGAATTTGAATTTGGATTGCGGAAACAGCGTCAAGTTGTGATCCTGCATCCCGTAGGTCGTATCGACCAGATGAAAACTGTTACCGCCGTTGGTCACCAGCCCAGGGTTGTAATACTCGTTCAACCGCCAGCCGAGTTCGTAGCGGTAGAGCGCATTACGTTCGACACGCAGGCTGGCGGATTGGTAAGGATCCCCGCCCAAGCCCTGGGTGGTCAGGCTGAGATGGTCAAACAACCCACCGTGACCGTCCTTGGAGTTCATCAGCAGCGAGCCACCCAGCAGGCGGATACCGTTGCCGTAGTTGACGCTGCTGCGGTATTGATTCGCGCTGCCGCCCACGGTACGGAACCGGTAGCCCAGTTCCGCATTGTTCACGACGTTGTAGTTGCCGTTGTTCTTGCCGTCGAGTGACTCGGCGGGCACCGGCGAAGGAGCCACCGGCGGCTGCGCCAGAATCAGGGAAGCGTAGGAGAACAGGAAGACCGCAAGTTTGTGTTTGTTCATCTGCTTCACCTCGGCTAGCGGAAGTACTTCTGCTCGGCGTTGGAGCCGTGAATCTTCACGTGGCAATTGACACAACCCTGAAAGGCCGGGTTGGCCATATTGTGGGGCGTGGGAGATTGCACTTTGACGCCGTTACCCTGCCGGCCCAAGTTGCCCGCGCCGTTGTGGCACTCCAAACACAATGTGAAGACCACCGGGCGCGTGAGCATCCTGGAGTTAGCCGAGCCGTGTGGCACATGGCACGCCATGCAGCCATCCACCCGTACCGGCGAATGTTCAAACACAAAAGGCCCGCGCTTATCGGCGTGGCAATTCATGCACGGTTCTTCGTTAGCTTTGGAGGTTTCCACGTGGCGGGGACGCGCACCGTTGGCCCAGGTAGGCTGAAACGTTCCATGCGGATTGTGGCAATCCGTGCAGCTCATGAAGCCTTCGTTCACGCGATGTTTGAAGGGCATGGAAAACTGCGCCTTCACATTCAGATGGCAGCCGGTGCACAGAGCCGTCTGTGTCTTGGCTAATAATTTCTGAGGGGTCGCCGCATGATGAACAGAATGGCAGTTGGTGCAGACCACGTCGTTGACGGTGTGGGAGGAGCGGCGGATATTGGCGCGCGAAAGCGTCTGGCTGTGGCATTTCAGGCAGGTATCCAGCACTTGCTGCTTGGGAATTTTCGCGAACGCGAGAATCGTGCCCGGCTCCGCGAAAGTTTCGATGTGATTTTCCCCGGGCCCATGGCAGCCCTCACACCCGGTACGCTCGGGCGGTTCCTTGCCGGAGACGACGCTCTTATTGTGGGGATTCTTAAAAAAGGTGTCGGCGATTTCCTGATGACACGACGTGCATGCCTTGCTGCCCACGAACTTACCACCGGCTTTGCTGGTTACGGTTTGTGGGGCGGGCTTACTCGCCTTCTTAGGTTGCGCGGAAAGCGTAGCCGCAAAGAGCGCGCACAGCACGAACAGCAGAAGAGCACGAAGCTTTGGCATTGAGATCCCCTATCTCCCGCAACGTGGCCGGTACCGGCTGACCCGTCACCCCGAAAAACTAACTTTGATTTTAGGGCCATTTGCGCCGGTAAGCGATAGGGAAGTGGGTAAATATTGTAAAAAGATTGTAAAAAATGGAGTTTGTCAACCGCCGAACGGCGTAGCATCCGTATAACGATTGGACCAGCGTGTAACTCCAGATCTGCAAGCCTCTAAAGAAATCATTCTGTGCGAATCGTTGCTCGACGCGCTGACGTTCTGGTGCGCGGGATTCCGCAACGTGACGGCGAATGAGGGGATCAACGGGTTCACGGACGATCATCGCGCCGCGTTCCAGAAACACGGAACCACACACGTGGGGATCGCCTACGGCCGGGACGAAGCGGGCGACGCTGCGGCGAGACGGGTTCAGGCATACGCGAAAAAACCTCCGGGCTATGTTACTATGGAAAAGCTGTCCCTAAGCGGACAGCGACACACCCAGGAAAGTTTATATGCCAAAGTTGAAGACCCATAAGGGTGCGTCCAAGCGGTTCAAAAAGACGGGCACCGGCAAAATTAAACGCCGTCATGCGTTTGCCCGCCATATTTTGACTTCAAAGACGCGCTCGCGGAAACGCCGGTTGGGTCAGGCGTCGATAGCCGATCCGGCTAATTCGCCTGAAGTCCACCGCATGCTTCCGTATTAAGCCCTGCTTGTAATGAGAGCCCAGGTTGTAAGAGGGGCGGGCTGAGGGCGGAAGCCCCGGCCTAGGACTTGGTGGACAGCGCGCCGCACGTGCCTGATCCGCCAGCAATGATCTCGAATTGAGAATTAGGAGATGAAACGTGCCAAGAGTTAAACGTGGTACTAAGCGGCGCAATAGCCGCAAGAAGACACTCGCCCTGGCCAAGGGCTTTTTCCTCACCAAGAGCAAGCTGTACCGTTCCGCGCAGGAAGCGGTCGAGAAGTCGCTTCGCTACGGCTACAAGGGCCGCCGCCTGAAAAAGCGCGACTTCCGCTCCTTGTGGATCGTGCGCATCGGCGCGGCGTGCAAGGCCGCCGAATTTTCTTATAGCCGCTTTATGGACGGGCTCAAGAAGGCCGGCGTGGACCTGAACCGCAAGGTGCTGGCCGATATCGCCGCCACCGACTCAACCGCGTTTAGCGTGTTGGTAAACCAGGCGAAGGCCGCCTTGGCTAAAGCGGCCGCCTAACAGCGTCGCGAAGCGCAATGAGTACGGCAAAGGCGCAACCGGAAGGCTTTGATCCCGATTCCCTCACGGATTTGGAAGAACGGGTCCTGCGTACGGTGGAACTTGTCGCCACCTTGCGGTCGGAGCGCGATGCCGCGGTAGCCGAGCTCGCGGAAGCTCGCGCGGTCATCGAGGAACTTTCGGCTTTCAAGAAGGCGGAGGCCGACGCCCGGGCGCTTCGCGATGAAATCGCCGGATTACGCGCCGAACGCAAACAGGTTCGTCTCCGAATCGAAAAATTGCTGGCGCAAATGGATCTGGTCAGCGGACAATAAGGTCTTCAGTCAGCGGAGGGCCGGCATGGCATCTGAACCCGATCGCAAGACGGTGCGCGTCAGCATCTTCAACCAGACTTATTCCTTGGGCGCCACCGGCGAGCCGGGCGAAGTGGAAGCCTTGGCCCACACCGTTGATGAATTGATGACGAGCGTGGCGCAACGTGCCGGCAACATGGATGCCCAACGGATCGCCGTCCTGGCCTGCCTGCACATGGCCGATAAGTTGCGGACCATGGAGCACGAACTCGCTTCCCTGAAAGAACGTGTGGATCATAAGACGCGCGAGCTTACGATCCTGCTCGATCAAGCCATCGACTAGGCCGGCCGCGTGATCTACTCCAACTTGCTATCGGAAATTCCCTGGCTTCAACACGGCTTCAGCACCCGCATCGACCCTTTGTCGCAGGAAGGTATGGCCGGCTTGCGCCAAGTTCATTCGGCGATCGTTTTGGCCGCCGATCAAGCAGGAGTGGCGGGCGAAGGCGATTCCCTGGTGACCAACATTGCCGGGGTACCCGTTTCCGTGCGTACGGCGGACTGCTACCCCATTCTTGTGGCGGACATGAAGAACCGGGCCGTGGCTGCCATACACGCCGGATGGCGTGGGACGGCGGCGGGGATTGCTGTCGCCGCCTTGCGCGCCATGAACGGGCGTTTTGGAACTCAGCCCGCGGACGTGATCGCCGCCATCGGCCCGGGAATCGGAGAGTGCTGTTACGAAGTTGGCCTGGAGGTGGCCCAGCAGTTCGGACTGCAACAGGCGGGGTGCGTTAATTTGGCCGCCGCCAACCGCAATCAGTTGATCTCGGCGGGCGTACCCGAGGCGAGCGTCGAAATCACCGGCGGCTGCACGCGCTGCGACGCCGCGCAGTTCCATTCGTTCCGCCGCGACAAGGAGCGGGCCGGGCGCATGATTTCCTTCATTGAAGTCTCTTCGCTCCGTTAAAAAACACAACGGGCGCGGCAGCCTCTAAAGCCACCGCGCCCGGGGAGAGAAAAAGATAGTGGAAAGGGAAGCTTAAGCGGCACTCACCATCAGTTCGTCGAAGGTCTCCGACCCGTCGCCAACCTGATTGCGGTCCGCGATTTCCTGGCATTGGATACAAAATGGCGTCCACGGCACGGCCGCCAGGCGCTTGGGACTGATGTCCTCTTCGCAATGCAGACATACGCCGAAGGTGCCTTCCTCGATACGCCGCAACGCGGCTCGTACATTCCGCAGCAAGTTCGATTCGCGGTCCAAGTTGCGAATTGCCAGTTCACGCTCAGCGGCGTGCTGCACTTCATCAAGCGCGTCGGGGCTTTTCTCGATCGCAATACCGTCACGGTTCCGGACCAGCAACGCCAACTCCACCTGCTTCGCCTCCAATATTTCTCTGAATTGTTTTAGCTCATTTTTTGTCATCTGGCTTCTCCTGTCTCTTTCGTGTCCCTATCTTTTTCTCTGCTCTTTTTTCTCTGTACTTTTCTACGTCCCTCATCCCACCGCAGGGCGTCTCAGTGGCATTAGACGCGGAGGGTACCATAAAGGTTCACCCATTACAAGAACTTTTCGAGGGTCCGCTTCAGGGCGATGCGCGGGACGTATCAAGCCCGGCAGCAAGCTACACGGACTCGCCTTCCGAGTCTCCGGCGCGATCTTCAAAGAAGCGTACCACATCATAGCGTTCTTAGGCAAGCAATCGGATTGCCATTCCCAAGACTCCTGTAAACCCTTGATCCTGGGAGTCTCCAGGTCGGCCAGCTCAGTCCTGCTCATGTTCGTTTCCCTATCGGCGCGAATCTTGCCGAGCATTAGGCGGACCGGCCTTTCCCGTTCCGGCAGACGAACGGCCATTCCCGGCAACTTCGTTGCCAAATATTCATTTATATATATGATAATAAAATACTTCATATCTTAAGATGCGCCCAATTCCCGCAGTATTTCTGTTCTACGAGGACATGAGTATTCTCCTTCTACCAACCGGCCGCGCCAGAAATAATATGCCCTCGCGGCTTCCTGTAACAGCCGGACCGGAAGCGCTATCTCACACATGTAACAGCAACTATTCCCATGCGGACAAACCGGAAAAATATTCCCGGTTCGGCAATTTTGCGGGTCAAACTGGAACGCGAAGCGCCCGTGGGGGCGGTAAAAGCTGTTTCCTTGTGTCCCTGGTGCGTGTCAGAGCACCACAGCGGGGTCGCTGGAAACCGATGTAAGCCGTTCTTAATCAACAGGCTAAATTGGATATCCGGATGCTCTCCCAAGAGCAGTCAAACCGCTATGCGCGCGCTCACCACGATCGGACTCCTCGTCGCCCTAGTGGCAACGGCAGCGGCGACCACGCTCCAACAGTTGCCTCTGGACGAGATGGCCCGTCAAGCAACGGCAATCGTAAGAGCGAAGGTCTTTCCGTCGAAAGCGATTTTGCGGAATGGCGCTGTTTACACCCTATACCGGATTGAGACGCTGGAGACGTTGAAAGCGGACACATCGCGTCCTTGGGCCAGCGCAGTGGCGGTTCCGGGCGGAGTGGCGGGCGGCATTCGTCAGCCGGTCGAGGGAGCGCCCCTGCTACAGGATGGCGCCGAATACGTCCTGTTCCTGTGGACCAGCCCCTCAGGCTTGACGCAGATTATGGGCCTATCACAGGGTCTATTTTTGCTGCAGTCCGGCACAGCGCGCCGGGAAGCCGCCGGCGAACGCATGTTGAATGCGGCGGGCCAGCCGGTGCTGGATGCGGCGCTGGTTATGCCCTTCACCCAACTCAAGACACAAATCGAGCAGGCCTTACGGAGCGGCCTTGACGCCGCGAGCTTGGGCAGGGGGAGACGGTAGTTCATGCGGACCCTGCGGCGGAGCCTGCTCCGGCTGGCGCTTGTCATGGCCGCACTGGTCGCTGGTTCGCCGGTAGCTTCCGCCTATTACTATTGGGTGTTTTACCCCAGTAACACCGGCCCTTTCGCGCCGATCATGGCGCGCTTCGATCTGGCCGCCTTGAAAGACAACACCGTCCAGTTCTTTATCTCCGATCAAGGCCCGAGTTCGCTGGGCGCAGGCGACGCCACAACGGGTATATACAGCCAGATTCAACAGGCAGCCGCCGTGTGGAACGGTGTGGCAAGCTCAGCGCTTCGGCTGCGTTTTGGCGGTTTCAGCACCGTGGGTTTGGCCCAGAACACGCCCGGAATCGATATCGTATTTGACGAAGACATGCCCCCGGGCCTGCTGGCGCAGACTACGCCGGCGTTCCCCAGCAACCTCAGCTTCTTATCCGACAAGAACACTTCGTTTGTACCCATTCTGCGCTCACGAGTACAACTGCGCAGCGATTTGACCGCGCCAGGACGCGTCCAAACCGGCTATTCCGGTGCGTTCTTTACGACGGTGGTTCATGAGCTGGGCCACGCCCTGGGCCTGCAACACACGCTGACCTCGGGAGCCATGTCCATGGGCATTACGCGCGCGGCGACCAGAGGCGCGGCGCTCAACGCCGATGACGTCGCCGGCATCTCGCTGCTCTATCCCGCGCCGGGGTTCGTGGCGGGAACCGGAAGCATCACCGGCAGCGTGGCTCGCTCCGCCGACGGCGTGGGTGTCAATCTGGCCAGCGTGGTGGCGCTTTCCACCAAAGGCACGGCTATTAGCGCTTTGACCAATCCGGACGGCACCTATCGCATCGATGGGATCCCGCCGGGGCGCTATTACGTTTACACACATCCGCTGCCTCCGGCGGGCGCGAGCCAGACCCGGCCCGGAGACATCGCGCCACCTGTGGATCCCCAAAACAATAGCTTTCCAGCGAATACCGGCTTTGCTACGCAGTTCTTCCCGGGAACGCGGAAGTGGACCCAGGCGGCTTTGTTGGATGTACCCCCCGCCGCAGTAGTAGACAAGATCAATTTCGCCGTCACCGCCAGAACCGGTCCGGCAGTTTACGGCATGACTACCTATGGCTTCCAGAACGATGTGGCCGTGCCCGCGCCCCCGCTCCCCACGGCAAAGCGGAATAGTTTCGTGTTCTACGCGACCGGCGCTACCGTGAATCATCAGACTGCAATAGCGCCGGGCTTGGGCGTCAGCGTGATCGGTTCCGCCGCCTACATCGCAGCCGGAACCCTGGGGTATTACACGCAGGGATATCTGCTCATGGTGGTGGATACTTCCACGGTGACCGAGAGCCTCCCAGTGGCGCTCGCGGTAACGTTGAACGATGATCTGTATGTCCTGCCGGCGGCTTTTTCGGTTGTCCCCAACGCTCCCCCGGTGATCACCAGTGCGGTGAATTCGGTCGCATTGGGTTCGGCGCGCACCACGGTTGCGGGCAGCGGCTTGCAGTCCACGACGCGTATCCTATTCGATGGAGTCCCCGCGGCGGTTACCTCCGTAAGCAGTGATGGTACATCCGCCGAATTGGTCGAGCCGCCCGCTCCGAGCGGATATCAGGCAACCGTCGAAGCGGTAAACACGGACGGGCAAACTTCCTTACAAGCGCTCGGCGCGAACGCCCCCCCGGTCTATACGTATCCCACACGCGACGCAGTAACCATATCCAGCACACCGGCGGTTTTGACCGCGGGTACTGACGCCAGGATCACTATTCACGGCGAGAATACTCACTTTGCGCAGGGCCAGACGGTAGTGGGCTTTGGCTCCAGTGATATCGCCGCGCGGCGCGTATGGGTGATAAATCCCCAGTTGCTCGAGTTGAACGTAAGCGTGGATGCCGCGGCGCGCATCGACACTACAACCCTGACGGTTTCGACGGGCCTGGAGAGCGTTTCGCTCCCCGGCTATCTGCGTATCGCGGCCGCGGAACCGGCGCAGGTCAGCCTGCGTGCCCCGGTCATCAACTCCGTCACCGGCTTGGCGGGTGTCCCCGCCGGCGGCACGGCGCTCATCGGCACCAGCGGACTTCCGGTAGCACTGGACGGATGGGTTTTGAAGATCGGCGGAGAACCTGCGTCTTTCTCGGCCGACAAGAACGGCGTGCTGAGCGCCAAAGTCCCGGCGGATCTCGCGCCGGGACCCCATATCGTTCAATTGTTGCCTGCCGGTAACACGGCGTTGCCTATACCGCCGGTGTTACTGCAACTGGACGCGGCGCCTCCCGTAATCGTTTCGGCTGCCGTCAGCGCGGCCGATGGAACGCTCGTTCCGGTCACGGACTCCGCACCCGCTCACGACGGAGATGCGGTGATCCTGACCGTTTCCGGCCTGGCCGCGCCCAGCGGCGTTCTGCCGTCCGCGGGCGATATATGGGTCAAAGTGGGCGGCTTGAACTTCGCCGTTACAACGCTGACCGCCGTGCCGCAGCCGGACGGCTCCAAGCCCCGCGATCTGGCTCTGGTTACCTTCATTCTGCCCGCGAACCTGGCGCTGAATCCCTCTGTCCAGCCGCCTACCGCGGCGGCACAAGTCGGAACGGGCACGCGTCTCTCGGCCGGCTATCTTCTCCACGTGGCGCCTCCGCCCGCCCCCTAGCAGCCCGTGGTAAAAGTCGAGAAACATCTCCTAAGCATGTGACCGGTGAAATGTTTCAGACGTCATAGATAGTATGGCGATGGGCAAGAGCAAACCGAAGCAAGCGGCGCTGTATTTCAGCGCCCAAGAGATCCCCAAGGCGGCAAGTCACCCGTTCTATGCCAAGGTCAACGAGATCCTGGAGCGGAACAGGGTCGATAAACGCTTGGAGCATCTGTGCAAACGTTTTTACGAACCGGTGATGGGTCGGCCGAGCATGGCTC
>CAMAVI010000018.1 GCA_945861625.1 Candidatus Sulfopaludibacter sp. SbA3 | reverse complement strand
CTGGCGAAGAATCTTGGAGCGTCCCGCTTCCAACTCTGATAGCGAATCGGCCATGTATGGCCCTCCCTAATCTGAGTGTAATATCACACTCAGATTAACGGAACAATAAACCGATTCCACCAACCCACAACGCTGGCGTCGCACACCCGCGCCGCTCTTTTCAAGACTCACCTATGCCCGCGGCTGCTACAATAACAGCTTGCGTGCATTTTTGGCGCGCGAACCTTCTTCACATGCATAACATCATCGTTCTAGGTGCGCAGTGGGGCGACGAAGGCAAGGGCAAAGTGGTTGACCTCTTCGCCGAACGCTTCGATGTCGTCGCGCGCTACCAGGGCGGGCATAACGCCGGCCACACTGTTTATATCGGAGAACAGAAGTTCGTCCTCAAACTGATCCCCAGCGGCATTCTGCGCCCCGGCGTGCAGGCCGTGATCGGCAACGGCGTGGTGGTGGATCTGGCCGCGCTGATTCAGGAAATGTCGATGCTGGAGGGCCTGGGCATCGATGTGAAAAGCCAGTTGCGCATCAGCAACCGCGCCCACGTGATCTTCCCGTTCCACCGCCTGATCGAGAAAATGTCGGAGGCGCGCGAGAACCGCGTGCCCATCGGCACCACTTCACGCGGCATCGGCCCCTGCTATGAAGATAAGATCGGGCGGCGCGGCATCCGCGTGGCGGATCTCTACGATCCGGAAAGTTTCCGCGCGCTCTATGACACGCTGGCCGAAGACAAGCAGACGCTGGCGGCCACGTTCAATCTGCACGAGACCATTGATTACACGCAAATCCGCCGGCAATGCGAGGAATTCGCCGAAAAGATCCGGCCACTGGTATGCGATACCGCCGCCGTGCTCGCCGGCGCGATGACGCAAGGCAAGCGCATCTTGTTTGAGGGCGCGCAAGGAACCATGCTGGACGTGGACCACGGCACGTATCCGTTTGTGACGTCTTCGAGCGCGGCCGCGGGCGGTGCGTCCACGGGAACCGGCGTGCCGCCGACCAAGATCAACGGCATCATCGGCGTGTCCAAGGCGTATATCACGCGCGTGGGCTCCGGTCCGTTCCCCACCGAAAGTCACGATGGCGGCGGCGAGTTACTGCGCCGCGAGGGAAACGAATTTGGCGCCGTCACGGGCCGTCCGCGCCGCTGCGGCTGGTTCGATGTGCCGCTGCTGCAATACACAGCCATGGTCAACGGTTTCGATACCTTGTTGATCACCAAGCTCGATGTATTGGATCAGCTCGACGAAATTCCCGTGTGCGTCGGCTACGGTCTCAAAGGCAAGTTGCTGACAGAAATGCCGGCGACGTACCGGGCGCTCGAAGCCATCGAGCCCGTGTATGAACGCCTGCCGGGATGGAAGACCACCACGCGCGGCACGACGCGCATGGATGCCCTCCCCGAAAAGGCCCGCGCCTATCTGAAATTCCTGGAAGAGCGTACCGGCGTCGAAGTCGGCGGCGTCTCCACCGGCCCCGAACGCAATGAGACGATCATCCGCGCGGGATCGAAGCTCGAAAAATTGGTCGGATAACGGCTCCCATTCCCTAGCTGTGACGTGGACCTCACGGAAACGCGATACGTTCATAAAGCCACTGATAGCTTACTGCCACCTTAAAACCCGAGCTATCAAGCAATGGAAATTGGACACTTCTTTTCCGCGGCCAAAACGGCTTCAAGAGAACACGCTCGGCCTCAACATAGCGGTATGATTCCGGTAGTTGAGTAAGCGGTCGCGCCAATTCGCACGCTCCTGCATTTTGGTCATTCTCGTCTGCTGTGTCATCTTCGATGGCGCAATCGGCGAAGCGGCTATTTCTAGCTATGGCCATGTGGGGTATCAGAAAGCTGACGGAGCCTGGGCATTCCCGGGCCCAGACTCGAGGCTTTGGCCTTGGATGATCGGATTCGTCTTGCCGCAGGGCGGGCTAGTGCTCGCGCTACTGCGCCTGCGTGAGCCCAGACTCCTACCGCGTTTACATTCTTGAAACCGCAACACAGCTATGAAGATACTACGACCTCCCGCCTGCTTCCTCCCCGTTACCGCATAATAAGGGAGAGGTATTGGCTCATGAAAACCTGGTTGGCGGTGGCGCTGGTCGTGGCAGCCGGACTCGCTCCGGCGGCTGATTTGACGCCGCCTAAGGCGGGCAAGGTCGAAATCCTCCGCCTGCAGGACGTCAAACCGGGAATGCAGGCCACCGCCTGGACCGTGTTCCAGGGCAGCACGCCCGAGCCGGTACCTATCGACATCATCGGCGTATGGCGTAATGCCATGGGACCGCGGCAACACGTGATCATGGCCAAGATGGGCGGCAAGGCACAGCGCACCGGTGTCGCCGGCGGCATGAGCGGCAGCCCCGTTTACATTGACGGCAAGCTGATCGGCGCGGTAGCGCTGCGCTTGAGCCAGTTTTCGCCGGATGCCATCTGCGGTATCACTCCCATTGAGTCGATGCTCGAAATTCAGGATTTCGATGCTTCCCGGCCGCAGGGCGCGCGTACCCCAGACCGGGCGGCAGTTGAACCGTCCGGCGCGGAGATGCCCAGCGAGTTGGTATCGCAGCTAGTAGCGGCGGGCGCGAAGTTTCCCTTCCCTGGCAGTGGGGCGCTCATGACGCCCATTGAGACGCCACTGGTGTTTTCAGGTTTTACGACGGAGACGCTGAACGCTTATGAACCTTTGCTGAGACAGATGGGCATTACGCCCGTGCAGGGCGGCTCCAGCGCGACGACGCTCACCGCGAAACCCGCCGCCGGCTGGGAGCATGCTCTCAATCCGGGCGAAGCCATCAGCGGAATTCTGGTATCGGGCGACATGTCGACCACCGGCATGGGCACGGTTACCTACAACGACGGCAAGCGCGTGCTAGCCTTCGGCCACCAGTTTTTCGACCTGGGCCCGGTGGACATGCCGATGGCCAAGAGTGAAATTCTCACCGTGCTGAGTTCGGCGTTTCAGCCGAATAAGGTCGGGAATTCCACCGATGTGGTGGGCGCGCTGCGCCAGGACCGCCACACCGGCATCATGGGCGAATTGGGAGCCGAGTCCCCCGTGATTCCGGTGCACGTCAGAGTACGGGCGCACGGCGACAACGACGCGGTGGTGAAAGAAAAAGATCTAAACTTCAACGTGTTCGTGCATCCGAAATGGACTCCGTTTCTGATGTCGGCCACGCTGAACAATTCCCTGCAACAGATGAACCTCTACGCCGATGAAATGACGTACAGCATCAGCGCCGATGTGACGATGGACGGCACGCCGAATCTGCATCTCTCGACGATGCTCGCGCCCGGAGAATTCCCCGCGCCGATGCCGCAGATGCTGGCGGGCTGGTGGGGGGATAAATTCAACCGTCTGTTCCTGAACAACGTCGACGCGCCCAAGCTCAAGAGCGTGAACGCCGTCGTGGATCTGCTCCCGGCGCGCCGCATGGCGATCATCGAAAGCGCGTGGACGCCGGCGGCGGAAGTGGACGCCGGCGCGGAGATCCCGGTGAAGATCTTCCTGCGGCCGTATCGCGGCGAACGCATCGAGCGCGCGCTGACCGTGAAAATCCCGGCGGGGATGCCCAAGGGCGAGCACCGCATCCAGTTCAGCGACGCCGATACCCTGGACCGTTCCCAGGGCGGCGCGGCGCGGAACAACCGCGGCATGGATGTGGCGTCGATGGTATCGCTGCTCAATCAGGAGCGCGCCAATAATCGTCTGTATGTTTCGTTGGTGCAGAGCCGGTCCACCTATTTCGCCGATGACAAGACCCTGCCTAATCTGCCGTCCTCTATCGCCAACGTCATGCAGACCAGCCCGGCCGCCGGCCGGCCGCTGGTGGGCGCTCCGAGCAGCACGCAGGTTCAGCAGTCGATTGCTTTCGATCAGGTCGTGAGCGGCAATTATTCGTTACGCATAAAGGTCAAGTAGGGATAAACTCATGCGATTTCCGCGCGTTTCCGCGCTCGTGCTGTGCACTTTGCTGGCGTTAGCCTCGCTTTTGTTCGCCGTCGAAACCAGGGTTTGGGAGCACGCCGAGCAGGCTGACTTCGAAAAGGGCACGCTGGCGAAGTTGTCGCTTTCCAGCGACGGACGCCTGACCACCGCTCCCATCCTGCGCGAAGTCTACGATCCCTCCGTGGCGTTTCTATGGGCCATCGCCAGGGACTCCAAAGGCAATCTATATGCCGGCGGAGGCGGCGTGGGCGGGTCGAAGTCCAAGCTGGTGATCGTCGACAGCGCGGGGAAAGCCCGGACGCTGGCTGAGCTGGATGGCATGCTGATTCAAGCGATCGCCATCGACAAGCAGGACCGGGTTTATGCCGCGACCTCGCCCGACGGGAAAGTGTACCGCGTGGACGCCGCCGGCAAAGCCGATGTGTTCTACGATCCGAAAGCGAAATACATTTGGGCGCTGGCGTTTTCGAGCAAGGGCGACTTGTTTGTCGCGACAGGCGACCAGGGAGAAATCCACCGCGTGGCTCCGAGTGGCGCGGGCTCGGTATTTTACAGGACCGAAGAAGCCCATGTGCGGTCTCTGGCCATCGATGCACACGATAACCTGATCGCGGGAACGGATCCTAGCGGCTTGGTGCTGCGCGTGGGCCAAGACGGCCGCGGCTTTGTCCTCTATGAGACACCGAAGCGCGAGGTCACGGCCGTGGCCGTTGCCGCGGACGGCAACGTGTATGCGGCAAGCGCGGGAGTGAAAGCACCGATGACCGCTCCCGCTCCAGGACCTGCGCGGCCGGCACAGGGCGGCCCGGCCGCAATCATGATGGCGACGCCGGGCGCTGGACCCGCCCCCGCGGCCCCGCCGCCAACGACGGCAAACGCATCCACGGCCGTGCAGGGCGGATCGGAAATCTATCGCGTGCAGCCCGATGGCTACGCGCGAAGAGTGTGGACGCATGCGCAGGACGTGGTGTACGCATTGGCCTTCGATGCGGGAGGAAAAGTGATCGTGGGCACCGGCAATCGCGGCAACATCTACCGGCTGGATTCCGACCGCGGCTATACGCGCCTTGCGGGATTGGCGCCGTCGCAGGTGACAGGCCTCGCCACCGACCCGAATGGCCGCATTTACGCGGTAACCGGCAACATCGGTGAAATCTTTTCACTCGGACCTGAGCGCGAGCCATCCGGCACGTTGGAGAGCGAAGTCCTGGATGCAAACGCGTTTTCCTACTGGGGCCGCATGAGTTCCTTATTCTCCGGCCAGGGGAGCGTGACGTTTGAAACGCGCAGCGGCAATGTCAGCCGCGCGCAAAAAGATTGGAGTCCCTGGGCCAAACTGAACGGCGATCGCGTGGCTTCGCCCGCCGCGCGCTTCCTGCAGTACCGCGCAACCGTGAGCGGAGCGGCCGAACTTTACGACGTCGCGGCGGCTTACGAAATGAAGAACGTGGCTCCGGTGGTTGAAATTGTCGAGAGTACGCAGGTCAACTACAAGTTCCCCGCTCCCTCTACTTCATCGGCATCCACTCCGCCGAATCTGACGCTGCCCGCGCTGGGGCGCGCGAGTGGGGGCTCCAGCAATTCCCGGCCGGCAACCGACACCGGCATCTCTCCGGCGTTGACTTATGGCAGGGGCTCCCTCGGCGCGCGCTGGCTGGCGAACGATGACAACGACGACGCGCTGCTGTTCAAGATCGAAATTCGCGGCGAGAATGAGACCGTCTGGAAGCCGCTGCGCGAAAATCTCCGCGAGCGCTATTACAGTTGGGATTCGACGGCCTTCCCCGACGGCAAGTACCGCGTGCGGGTGACGGCGTCGGACGCGCCATCCAACACACCGGAGCAGGTGCTCGCCGGCTCGCGCGAAAGCGACCGGTTTCTGATCGACAACACGCCGCCGGAAATCACAGGACTGGCGGGGACCGTGAGCGGCGCGAAGATCGACGTCCGCATGCACGCCAAGGATGCGCTGAACGCCTTATCCAAGGCCGAGTATTCGATCAATGGCGGCGACTGGAAAGTGGCCGAACCGACGACTCGCATCACCGATTCCGAAGAGCATGACTACCGCTTTCAGGTGGATCGCGGACAAGGCGAGATCACCATCGCCGTGCGCGTGCGGGATGCCTACGAAAACGAGGCGGTGGCCAAGACCGTCGTGAAATAGATTCATGCAGCCTTCTGGTGGCGTGGCGCTGGATCTCAAGGGTGTCCGGCGCGTTTTCGAAAACCGGCTGGCCGTCATTGAAAACCTGCACCTGGCAGTCGAGGCTGGAGAATTTCTGGCTATTCTGGGGCCTTCCGGCTGCGGGAAATCCACGCTGCTACGCCTGATCGCGCGCCTGGCAGAGCCGGACGCCGGAAGCATCCACATTGAACCGGAAACGCAATTTCAAACGGCGTTCGTGTTTCAGGACGCGCACTTGCTGCCCTGGCGAACTGTATTAGATAACGCCGCACTGCCGCTGGAGTTGATGGGTGTCGCGCGCGACGAACGTCACGGGCGGGCACGCACGGCTCTGGAACAGGTGAGCCTCTTGGAAGCCGCTGACCGTTACCCCGCGCAACTATCCGGCGGCATGCGGATGCGCGCTTCCCTGGCCCGCGCGCTGGTCACCAATCCACGTTTGTTGTTGCTCGATGAGCCATTCGCCGCGCTCGATGAGATCACGCGGTTCCGCCTGGACACGCAGCTCCGCGAGCTGTGGCGGCAGCGCGGCATGACCGTGATCTTCGTGACACATTCGATTTCCGAAGCGGCGTTTCTAGCTAACCGCGCCGTAGTGCTCGCCCGGCGCCAGGGCCGGATCAAGCTGGACCGCCGCCTGGAATTACCCGCCGAACGCGGCAATGAACTGCGCACCAGCCCCGAGTTGGGACGCGAAATGAGACTGCTGCTCGCCGCGATGGAAGAAGAGTGATGAAGCGGCTACAACAGGCAATCCCGGCGCTGATTCCGCTGGTCGTAGTAACAGCGGCCGCTGAATTCGCGGTTCGTCAGGGCTTGGTACGCGCCTATTTAGTGCCTGCGCCTAGTTCGGTCTTGCAAGCCATGATCGAGAGCCGTCAGGAGCTATTGAGCGCACTCTTAACCACTTCGCTGAGCGCCTTGCTCGGCTTTTTACTCAGCACAGTGGCCGGCACCACAATCGCCGTGTTTCTCGCGTCTTCGCGGGCCATCCAGCGGGCCTTCTATCC
This sequence comes from Candidatus Sulfopaludibacter sp. SbA3, assembly GCA_945861625.1. Lineage (GTDB taxonomy): Bacteria > Acidobacteriota > Terriglobia > Bryobacterales > Bryobacteraceae > Palsa-187. The sequence continues at coordinate 43,252 of CAMAVI010000018.1, read as the reverse complement.
GTACGCGGTATTCTTCCAGACGGTCCCGATCATCGCCATCGCGCCGCTGCTGGTGATTTGGTTTGGATACGGAACGCGCACAGTGGTAGCGTCGGCATTCGTCGTGTCGATCTTCCCGGTGATCGCGAACACTCTTTCCGGGATTCTCTCCACCGATCCGGCACTGCGCGACCTGTTCCGCCTCTACGGCGCCTCCACACCGGTCACTCTGTTCAAGCTGCGTTTCCCCGCCGCGTTGCCGCAGATTCTGACCGGACTGCGCGTGGCCTCCGGGTTGGCGGTGATCGGCGCCATCGTCGGCGAATTTATTGGCGGTCAAGGTCTGGGCTCGGTCGTCGACATCGCCCGTACACAACAGCGCGTCGACAAGGTATTCGCGGCGGTCCTATTAGCTTCCGTGCTGGGGCTCACGCTCTTTGGCCTGATCAACCTGATTAGTTATCTGACGCTGCGGCGCTGGCACGCCAGTGAGCAGTAGCATAGGAGGAACATAAACTTTCCCATGCACGTGGATCCGTCCGAAGCAGTTCGCATTCTCAGAGAATTTCAGCATCAGCACATCCTGGTGGTGGGCGACGTCATGCTCGACCGGTACCTTTGGGGGAACGTCGCGCGGGTTTCGCCGGAAGCCCCGGTCCCCATTGTGACCAAGCAGCGCACCAGTTCCTCGCCGGGCGGAGCGGGTAACGTTGCGGTTACCGTGGCTGCGCTGGGCGGACATGCCCAGCTGGTCGGCATTGCGGGCGCGGGCCCGGACGGGCGGGAACTGCAGGCCGTTCTGCTGGAACGTGGAGTCGACAGCTCCGGCGTTGCTCTCTCGCCGCGCAGGAAAACCACTCTCAAAACGAGGGTGATCGCCCACAACCAGCAGTTGCTCCGCATCGACGAGGAGGATACGGAACCGATTGAAGCGGAGTTGGCAGAGGATCTGCTGGCTCGCATCGAAGCGCGGCTTCCCTCCAGCACAGCGGTGATTCTCTCCGATTACGCGAAGGGTGTTTTGACGCCGGCGCTCCTCTGCGCGGTCATGGCAAGGGCACGGCACCTGGGGATACCAGTCTTAGTGGATCCGAAAGGCACGGATTTCTCCCGCTACAATGGCGCATCGCTCCTCACACCGAACAAGACAGAAGCGTTTCTGTCCGCCGGCTGCCAACCGGAGCATGGCGCCGGCGTCGTGGATGCCGGGGTGCGCCTAATGAGTTCCTTAGCCATCGCCGCCTTGCTGATTACGGAGGGAGAGTCGGGAATGACGCTGTTTGAAAGGCCGGATTCCGCGATTCACCTGCCAGCGTCAGCTCGTGTCGTCTACGACGTCACCGGTGCGGGCGATGCCGTCATCGCGACGCTGGGTCTGGCGCTGGGGGCTGGTGGTTCCTTGCGCATGGCAACCTATCTTGCCAATCTCGCGGGGGGTCTGGCGGTGGAACAGATAGGAACAGCCATCATCACGACGTCGGCGCTAGAGGGCGTATTCGAAGATCACCATCATCCCCTGCCCCTCTTCTCCGCGGCGCGGGGCGCATAGTGCGATGGCGCCGGCCGTATTCCTGGATCGCGACGGCGTCATCAACCGGGACCGTCCTGATTTCGTGAAATCGTGGGACGAATTTGAGTTTCTCCCACATACTCTGGAAGCGTTACGAATTCTCTCCCAAACCCCATACGCGATCGTCATCGTATCGAATCAATCGGGGATCGGGCGGGGCCTTCTCACCGAGGAGACTCTGCGTGACATGCACAGCCGCATGGTGGACCGCATTCAGGCCGCAGGGGGCAGGATCGATGCAATTTACTATTGTCCGCACGCGCCGGATGCGGGCTGCGCTTGCCGGAAACCCGCCGCGGGTCTCTTCCTGCAAGCGGCGCACGATCTGAGTCTGGATCTTGCGGCATCCTGGTCCATCGGAGATAGCTACCGTGATGCGCAGGCCGCCAACCGCGCCGGCGTGCGGGCAATCCTTCTGGGCCGCAGCTTGCCCGACCATAGCGCTATTCCGGAAATGCCGGTAGAGGCCATACGCACAGCTGACTTGCTCAGCGCGGTGCGTATCATTGCTCGCAACGACACCGGCAACGACACCGGCAACGACACTGGTAACGGCACTGGTAACGGCACTGGTAACGATGGGTTACTCGCGGGCCCGGCCTGACTTTGGGGCCTGCATCTTCACGCGGCGGCAGCGCGGACACTTCCACTTTCTATTCTTGTGATAAATGTGGCCTTTGAGTTCCACCATCTGAACGCGGCAGCGCTGGCAAGTCACCGTGGATCTTAGGATCGCACGGTCTTCGCCGGGACCTCATTGGCTGCACTGGAGGGCAGCACGCCAAAATGGTTTCCATCTGACGGTCGCCGGCGCATGGGGAGTCCCAGCAAGAGATTGACCAAGACAAATAAGAAGGACGAGCTACGGACGATTACTTTCATGGAGACCTGCCCCACCAGCAGGAAACGCTCACGCATCTTAAGATACCGAACAGCGCCGCGGCAATGAAATAACCCGCGCCAAGGCCACGGAATATGCCTATGAATTGCATCTCTTGCGCCCTTTTCTCAAGAAAGTCTCCCACACTTAGTACTCTCGACGGGCCAACCCCACCACTTTAGTAACATCTCGGCGCAAGCGCCCTACAACTCGAATGACTAAACTAGAGCGCCGGCGCAGCCGATCTTATGCAGGACCGCGGCGAAACAATAGAGCCGCATGAGTGATAGGCCACTGGAGTAGATTTCAAGATGGATCGCAGAATTCATGACCGCGCACCGGTTACGTTCTGGATGCGAGTGACCGACATCGCAAGCCCTGAGTTTTCCGCCTCGGGCGAGACGATTGACATATCGGAATCCGGCATCGGCATTTACCTGCCGCTCCGGTTCACACCCGGCAGCCTCGTGCGGCTCAACATCAAAGACAGCGTGCTCTATGGTTTTGTCTCCCATTCCGTGCCGGAGCGGTCCTTCTTCCGCACGGGGATTGCCGTGGTGCAAGTTTCCGTTGGAACATCCGGCCTCTCACAGCTCTTGAAGGCAACCCTTCAAGAGGCGATGCCCGTCTTGAGAATAACCTCCATTCCCGCGTGACTCGTTCCGCGTAACGCACGGATTCGTTACAACACGGGCAAGCCGAGCAAGCGCGCGGGATTCTGCTTGGTCATGCGGTCGAGTTCGCGCTGCGTGAATCCCTTCGCTTTAAGTTCGGCGATGTAGGCGGCCATTCCATCCGCGGGCGGCGCGAATCCGATTTGCCCTATGTCGGTGGACAGCACAACCGATTCCACTCCCACTTTGCGGATGGTATCGGCGATGTCGGAGACCGTGAACAGCGCCTTGCGGTTGGTCTTCGGGTTGCTCAGTGTAGGCACGTAGACCATCTCCAGCAATGCCCCAGCTTTGGCGGCCTCCTGCATCTGCGCGACGTTCATGCGCACGGAGGCGCTCATGGGGTGCGTGATGACCATGTGCTCCACCCCTAGCCGGCGGCCTTCGCGGACCAGCATCAGATCTTCTTCCGGGGACGAGTGGCCAGTCGCCAGCACCAGCTTGTTCTTGGCGATCAGCGTGAGCACTTCCTTAACTTCCGGCAACAGTTGGCCGTTCTTGGAAACGCTGACGAAAGGCAAGTTCGATTTGGTGGTGCGGCGGACGTTTTCGGAGTCCACGGTGGGCATCCAAACCACGCGGCCCCAGCCTCCAGTAACTTTCACCATTTCCTCCACCGCGGCCGGATTAATACCTCCCACCGCCCGGCTCAAGCAAATGCCGCCGAAGACTTCCAGTCCCGGCGCTTCTTTCCGCGCCAGGTACGCCAGCATCGCCGTTGGCTCCCAGTGGCTCTTCAGCACCAGTCCACGCATACCCTTCGACTTGGCGAGCTGGGCGACTTCGATGCCGTCCATGGTCCATGGTTCGCTATCGGGAATCGAATGCACATGGATGTCGATCACGCCCTCCAGCGGCCGGTTCGATTGCGAGCGTATCGCGAAAGCGCTCAACAGTAAGGCAGCGATCAGGATCGTGAGTTTCATGGTTCTGCCATCATACTCCTTCACCAGCCAAGCTCCCAGCCACGCTGAACCTGAGAGAATGAACTCGTGCAAAGAAGAACTTTCCTGCGGATCCCGCCGGCTTTGACAATACTTTCCGCGTGTTCGAAATCGCCGCGGAAGATCCGGCTGGCTCTGAATTGGAAGCCGGACCCGCAATTCGGCGGATTTTACGCGGCTCCGTATCAGAAGCACGGACTCGCTGTGGAAATCCTGCCGGGCGGAGCGGGCACACCCACGGTACAGATGGTGGGTGCGGGCTCGACGGAATTCGGCATCGTCTCGGCCGATGAGCTGGTCATCGCGCGGACGCAGGGGAACGACGTGGTGGCATTGTTCGCCGTGTATCAGACCAACCCGCAGGGCATCATGGCGCACGCGTCGCGCAAGCTGAGCAGCCTGGCCGATGTCCTCCAGGGTGGAACGCTGGCGATTCAGCGCGGACTCCCCTACGCGCGCCTGCTTGAAAAGAAATACGGATTCGCCAAGGTTAAAGTTGTGCCGTCGCCGGGGGGCGACATCAGCGTGTTCCTGACCGATCCGAATTTCGCGCAACAGTGTTTCATCGTTTCCGAGCCTTTGACGGCCAAGCACAAAGGCGCGGACGTGCAGGCCTTTTCCGTCGCCGACGCCGGCTACAACCCATACACAACCGTGCTGGCCACGTCAGGCGAGTCATTGCGCAAAGACCCGGAGCGGGCCAAGGCCATGGTGGCGGCTGTACGCGAAGGATGGCGGGCGTATCTCGATGACCCCAAACCCACCAATCAGCGGATGAACCAGCTCAATCCGACCATGCCGGCGGAAGTGTTCGCCGAGGTAGCCGAAGCCCAGAAGACTCTCATCGAAACGGATGAGTCGCGCCACAACGGACTCGGCAGCATGACGCAAGAACGCTGGCAAACTCTGATCGCGGAGTTGCTGGAACTGGGCGACATCCGTGGCGCGCCCGCCGCGGCGGACTGCTTCCGGAGCCTGTAGCTTTCACACTCTCACGGTGTTCGCCGCGGCCGATAAGGCCAACGTGGCATCGCTATCGTACTGGTTTCTCTCGCCTAGCTTGATTCTGGCCATCGCCGGGAAACTGCGCGGATGGGACCGCACGATTCCCACGCCTTCGGTGGATTGGCGCCGCATGACCGTGGACGCGGTGATTCCCGCCAAAAACGAGGAAGCATCCATCGCCGCTGCCCTGGCATCGTTGTTCGCCCAGGATTTTCCGCTGCGCCGGGTGGTGGTGTTCGACGATGCCTCCACGGACCGGACGGCGGCCGTAGTGCGGCGCTATCGGGAGGCGTCCGGGCGAATGATCGAATTGGTCAGCCGGCGGCAATCGATCGGGAAGACGCCGGCCCTGCGGGAATTTTGCTCACAATGCGATGCGGACGCCGTATTCATTTTGGATGCCGACTCGGTGCTGGTGAGCCGCAACTACGTCTCCCGTGTGATGGAGGAATTATTCCGCAACGCGGGCGTCGCGGCAGCGTGCGGTGAAGTGATGCCTTTGACCGGGAACCGCGTGGAGGACATCGCGCGGCAAGACGGAGGCGCGCAAACCGTCATGACGGAATTCTTCCCGCGGGCCAGGGAGCGTTCGCCATTCTGGAAACGCCTGCTGACACACCTTACGATTCTGTATCGCGCTCCGATGTATGTTTTGCTGCAGCGCACGCTCTACGACGGCAACCTCAAGCTGTTCGGCGCGCAACTGAATCCCGTGGGTTGCGCGGTGGCTTACCGCACCACGCGGCTGCGCGAATGCTTCGACTATGCCGGACCGCTCATCGGCGACAACTTGTCGGACTCCGAGGACATCTATATCGGGCACTTCTTCAACTGGAAGGGGTATCGCAACTTTCAAGTGCTGGGCGTACGTTGCGAAACCACCGAACCCCCGATCCATCGCCTGCCGCGCCAATTGTTCTTGTGGTCGAGCGGTTTCCTGCAATCGTCATATTATTTCGGAGCGCTGGTCGTGTCGCCGCTGCGGCAACTCAAACGGCTGATGCCGGGAAGCAGACGGCGGACTCCGGAGGAGCAGCGGCAGCGCCGGGCGCCGGAACAATACCGCGCGGCCTGGGGCGAGAAGATCACGCAGAGAGATGGCCGGCCGGTAGGTTGGCTGGAACTGATCAGCCTTCTCGAAAAGATAACGTATCCGCTGGTCTTGCTGTACCTGGCGCTTTTCAATCAGGAGGCCTTCTGGATCACCTTGGGCGCGGAGACGCTGCTGTGCATGGTGCTGATCCTGGCGACGGCGGATCGCGGATACCGCGTGAAGTACGCAGTCATGCTGGTGCCGGCGCTGCCGGTGCGGGTGATGAGCTTGGGCGTGGACATGCTGGCCGCGGCGAAGTGCCTTGCCGACATCACGACCGGCCACCGGGAGTGGAAAAAATGACCGCCGCCCGAAGGTCTGTCGTGACGGCGTCAGCGGCATTCGCGCTCACGGCAATCGCGGCGCTGGGGCAGTCATCCGATGCCGACTTGGCGTGCCGGATTCTCAACGACCAGCAGCGGGCACGGGAAGCCGCGCGCTGTTACGCGGACATTCAGCGCACGCGCTTCGATGATCCAGCCCTGGCGCAGCGGGCCGCATTGGGCCAGGCCCGCAATGAAACCTGGTCCGGACAGGCGCGGGCGGCGGAGCGGGCCTATGAGACCTATCTGCGCGCGAATCCGTCAAATCGCGAAGTCACCATTGAATACATCCGGCTGTTGCGGTATTCGGGTCGCTACGGACGGGCCGAGCGGTTGTGCAACCAGCTTCTGCGTGGCCATCCCGCGGACTCTGAAGTCCTGGCGCTGCGCGCGGAGGTGCTGTATTGGGCGCGCAACAGGAATTTTCAGGCGCGCGGCGATGCGGAACGCGCGCTCCTGTTGGCTTCGCAATCGACCGGCGCCAGAGTATCCCGCATGGCCGCGCTGGAGGCCTTGGGGTTGAATCGCGCCGCGTCCGCGGAAGCCGACCAGTTACCGGAAGTCAGCCCGCTGGCCGCGTTTGTAACGGACCGGGTGGCGGGGAGAACCCACATTCGCGGCAGCCATGCGCTGAACGTTTACAACGATTCCGACGGCATCCACGATGCAAGCTACGTAAGCCGGATGGCGATTCCGGTACGCGATGATCACGCCATGAATCTGACCATCGCCGAACACGTTTCGTCGGCGCCGGGCGGCGGCATCTTTACGGATGGCCGGAGCCGGGCTTCCGTGCAAGAGTTTTCCGCGGGAGGTGACGTGTTAGTGGCGCCGGGGCTGCATTTCTCGGCCAACGCCGGAGGGTCAATGCTGAGAGGCCGTTCTCTGCGGCCTATTTATGAAGTCACCCTCTCCGGCGCTCCGCGCGACCGCTGGAACATCGTTGTAGGCGCGGACCGTAAGTTTCTCACGGTGACTCCGCGGGCGGTCGATCGCGAAATCGCTTCCCAGAATTTCTTCGCCGGCCTGACCTACTGGTTCGATTCCCGGACCTCGCTCGCCGCACGCGTGGATAAGCGCCTGTGGAGCGACACCAATCGCAGCATGCAAGGAGAAGCCGCGTTCACGCGGGGCCTGGTTTACGGAAAGGGATTCAATCTCGACGCCGGCGCCCTGACGCACCAGCAGGCCTTCCGTCAGGACCTTCTGGCCGTTTCCGGATTCTTTACGCCGGATCACTACAGCCGTTACAACGGGTTTCTGAACACCCACGGCGAAATCAGGAAATTCACCTGGGAGGTGCGCGGCGAGGGCGGAAAGCAGCAGATCACGACGGCCTCCAGATTCCAACCCAACTGGTCGGTGACCGCGCGTGCGTCCACGCGGCTGGGCGGGACGGTGTGGCTGTACGCCTCCTATGAGCGCAAGAACTACTCGCTGCTTTCGCGCGACGGCTGGTATCAGGGCTTCTACTTCAGCCTGGCGGCGCAACCAAAATCATGAGAGTCTTGATCACGGGCGGCGCGGGGTTTATCGGATCGCATCTGGCGGAGGCTCTGCTCGCGAACGGACATTCCGTGTCCATTCTGGATGATCTGAGCACGGGAACTCTGGACAATTTGGATACAACGGTCCGTCATCCGCTGCTGGAATTCTTGGAAGCTACCATTCTCGACCGGGTGGTGGTGCGCTCTCAGGTCTCCACCTGCGATTACGTTGTGCATCTGGCGGCGGCCGTGGGCGTGCAAACGATCCTGCACAAGCCGCTGGCTTCGCTCAAGACCAATGTGGAAGGGTGCGAGAATGTACTGGACGCTTGCCGGGAATTCGGGCGGCCGGTCCTTCTGGCCAGCACCTCGGAAATCTACGGCAAGAATGAAACAGACTCGCTTTGTGAAGACGCCGATTCCGTCATCGGCTCTTCCTCGATCGACCGCTGGTCTTACGCGACAGCCAAAAAGTTGGACGAATTTCTGGGCCTGGCCTATCACGGGACCCACGGATTGCCGGTCACGATCACGCGTTTCTTCAATATTGTCGGACCGCGGCAATCGGCGCGCTACGGAATGGTACTGCCCGCCTTCGTCCGCGCGGCGCTGGTAAATGAGCCGATCCGCATCTTCGGAGACGGACGGCAAACCCGTAACTTTACGTATATTGACGACTGCATCGACGCTCTCCTGCGCCTGCTGCGGAATCCCGTGGCCGCGGGCAAGGTCATCAATATCGGCGGCTCCGAGGAAGTTTCCATCCGTGAACTGGCGAAACGCGTGAGACTGGCCGCCGGTTCGGCCAGTCCCATTGTGAAGGTCCCGTATCGCGAAGCTTATCCGCAAGGGAACTTTGAGGATATGCGCCGCCGCGTCCCCTGTATTTGCCGGATCGAGGCGCTGACCGGCTGGCGGCCGGCCACGGACCTCACCACGATCATCCAAAACACGATTGCGCACGAGCGTGCTCAAGGGTGCCCAGAATCCATCCCCGCGCCGGGCCCCACGCCGGGCATGCTGGTTTGACCCGGATCGAAGGTGTAAAATATCTCCAATATGTCCAAAGCTTATGGAATCGCCTTGCTTTTCGCGGTAGTCCCGCTTTCCGCGCAGGATCACAGCCACTCGCGCAACGTCCACGGCGTGCCCGGCGGAGTTCCCGAATTTTGTGCCGCGCCGACGGTTATCAGCTCGGGCAGCGGCAACTGGTCAAACGCCGCGACGTGGTCCACAAAGAAAGTACCGGGCGTGGGCGACCGCGCGCTGGTAAGCGCGGGCCACAACTTGGTTTACGATGCGGCGAGCGACGCCAAGATTGCGTGCGTGGATCTGCGTGGACACTTACAATTCGCCACCGACAGGAACACGCGCCTGAAGACCAACAACATCATGGTGCAGGACGATGGGTATCTCGAGATCGGCAGCGCCGCTAACCCGGTGGCCAATGGCGTGACCGCCGAGGTCATCATCGCCGACCAGAAGATCGACCGTAAGATTGACGCCGCGGAACTCGGCGCGGGTATCGAAAGCATGGGCAAGATCACGATGCACGGAGCGATCAAGACGCCGACCTTCATGCGCCTGGCCGCCGAACCCCTGGCCGGGCAGAAGACGCTGACCGTCGAGCAGCCGGTGGCCTCCTGGAAGCCCGGCGACCACATCGTCATTCCCGATACGCGCCAGCTCCGCGAGACCGAGCGCGGCGACAACTATCAACCACAGGACGAAAAGCTTACCATCGCGGCGGTGGAAGGCACGAAAATCACGCTCACCACGCCGCTCAAGTTCAACCACAAGGGAGCCCGCGATGGCGCCGATAAGCTCGAATTCCTGCCCCACGTAGGCAACCTGACGCGCAACGTACTGGTGCGCTCGGAGAATCCGGAAGGCACGCGCGGCCACATGATTTTCATGTCGCGCGCGGATATCGACCTGCGTTTCGTGGAGATCCGCGAGATGGGCCGCACCAAAATGGGCGTGCTGGATAACACGGAGTTCGACAATAGCGGCAAGTTGCAGAAGCTCGGGACGAATCAGATCGGCCGTTACGCCATCCACTTTCATCACAATTTCGGACCCAAGCAGGCGACGGCCAACGGTTACCAGTTCACGCTGATCGGCAATTCCGTGGATAGCGCTCCCAAGTGGGGCGTGACCGTGCACAACAGCCACTATGGGCTGGCGCGGGATAACGTGGTTTACAACACGCACGGCGCGGGCATGGTGACCGAAGACGGCACGGAGAGCTTCAACGTGTTCGATCACAACTTCGCCATGCGCTCGGGCGGCTCCGGCGACTTCGCTCCGCGCAGCGGTTATGCCGGCGCGGCTCCCGATCCGGGCGGCGAAGGCGCGGGCTTCTGGTTCCGCGGGCCGAATAATTACATCCGCAATAACGTGGCCGCGAATGCCGACGTGTTCGGTTTCGGGCTGGCGGCAGGAACGCTGGGCGAAGTGCAGATCCCGGCGTTCAAAGGCGCCGATATGAGCCTCGCCAAAGAAACGAAAAAAGTCGACACCACGGAAATTCCCGTGCTCGAGTTCACCAACAACGAAGCGTACGGCGCGATCCAGACCGGCGTGGCGTTAGGCTGGAATGCGACGGTGACGAACTTCCGCGTGTGGAATTCGGCGCGTCACGGCGTGACGGCGACACCCACCGACAAGCTAACCGTGGACACCCTTACCGTGCGCGGAGACAAGTCCGTATTGACGAATGAATTCGAAACCCCGGCGGGAGTCTGGGTGGGCGACTATCTGTCCAAGACCATCGCGCTCCGCAACGTGAACGTGCAGGGCCTGCGCACGGGCGTCACCAGCCCCTTCGTCCGCATGAGCGAAAAGCCGGAACCGGGACGCGGCGACGGTACGCTGGCGGTGGAGAACAGTTATTTCCGGAATTACCTCGGCGTGGTGATCGCGACGTCATACCGCGCGCTTTCGCGCAACGACAAGCCGCTCAAGATGGCTGTGGTGCGCAGCTCGGTATTCGAGCCGCTGCCCGGCATCCCGGTAGGCCAGAGTTCGCCGCCGGGAGCGATTTCCATGAATTACCGCATGGCGGGGGGCGACACTTCCCCGCGTGATCCGATCACCGTTTACGATTTCAACCGCAAGGCGGGCGACAATTTCAAGGTTTACTACTCGCTGGAAGCCCCCGCCAACGTGGCGCCTTGCAACGACAAGCGCGCCGGCATCGACGGCTGGGTTTGCAAGTAAAACCTAAAACCGGGTGTTCGCGTTGGGACCGCAGTCAGTTGCCCCTGCCGCGATGAAGTTCGCGCGCAAGGCGCTCTGGGGGTAATACGCGGGAATCTCGGCGGTCAAACCGAGGTCGTTCCACGATACGGAATAGGACGGTGCTTCGGAGCTCGCCAGCAGCGCGTTCCAGGGCCCGGGGCGCGCCGCGAATTTCTGATCGTGCACGCAATAGCGGCCGGAGAGGGTTCCCTGAAAGACGTAGTCGGGCACCATGTCAATCGAGAACGTATAGGTGACACCCGCGCGGAATTCGACTCGCGCCCCGTAAACAATCACGTCGTTCAAAGATGTCGCGCCGATCATCCCCGGAGCCGGTGAAATCGTGCCGCGTGCGCCCTTCATGGTGACCAGCCCCCGCCATTCGCTGGGTCGATAAACCGGAAACGCGTGGGGGATCGCGGCCACCGTGGAATCCGCATCAAAGCGCAGCGAGTAGCGGAGGCGCAATCCCAGCGGCGCTCCCGCGGAAGATACGAACGGTTCGTAAGCAATTCGAGAAAGAGAGGAACTGCCTAAGGAGATGACGCCTCCGGGGTGTTCCTTGGCCGCGCGGGCCGCGCGCTCGGACGTTTCCCGGAGAGTGCCGGCGATAATCTTTTGAATTTGCCCTTGTTCCAATGCTGGAAATCCCGGCGGGATCAACCCCGGTTCATCCACGCCGCTCACGGGGGGCTGAATCACGTCCCGCGAGAGGACCCGAAACGCCATGCCTCGACGGTCCGTACCCACAGCGGCCATGCGGAATGGCTGTGCAGGAATGGTTACCAATCCCATGAACTCGCCGTCGTTGGAGAAATCGGTGGCCTTCCACAGATTCATCACCTGCACGGCTCGTCCCTCTGCATCGGTGAGATCGAAGCGCACGGTTGCAATTCCTGCGATTCCGTCAATGCGCGCCTCCGCCAAGTATTGGCGTCCTTGTACCGCCGCGCTGCGCAAAGGGAAATAGCTGGGTCCTTCCCGGCCTAAAGCCAGGGTGCGGAAGCGCAAGCGCCCGAACGAAATAGTCGTGGGCGCGCCACCGGCGGGACGCGGAGCAATTTCGCCACGGTAATCTTGCCCGCTTAGGACAGCACACAAAACGAACAGCGACCATGTAGGGCCCCGCATATCTTCAGGATTAACACGTGGCACACTGGTGCGTATGAGGGCCTTAGTTCCTGCCCGAATTCACGTACTATTGGCCAGTCAGTCGCCGCGCGCCGTGGTGCTGCGAAAAGGTCCGGCGAACGCGGTGTGTTCCATCTTGTGGGATCGCTCGACCGACACGTTCACATTGGGCCAGTGGATGCGCGGCCGCATTTACGAGCGCCGCGCGGATCTTTCCCCGGATGGGAAATACATGATCTACTTCGCGCGCGGAGGCCGGATCAACTCGCCCACCAAAGGTTCCTGGACCGCGATCTCGCGGGCACCGTGGCTCAAAGCCATTGTGCTCCATGGCAAGGGCGATTGTTGGCTGGGCGGCGGCCTCTTCACCAAGCCCCATCGGTATTGGTTGAACGGAAGCTGCATGCATTTCCCGCTGGAGAAATCCGCGGAAATGACCGAAGACACAACGTTTGTCCCCGAGGGCGGCCATGGCGGCGAGTGCTTGAGTATCTACTATCCGCGGCTACTGCGCGATGGCTGGACCTTCGCGGGCAAGCTGAGCGAAGTCCTGTTCGACTCCTGCGACATTTTCGAAAAACCCTTGGCGAACGGTTGGGTGTTGCGGAAGCTGGCGCACGCTCAGATCGGCGCTCCGCAGGGCAAGAGTTCCTATTGGGATGAACACGAGATCGAGAACACGCGCCTTGGGATGCGGCTCGAAAAACCGGACTGGGAATGGGCCGATCGCGATGGCGAATCCGTGCTTTGGGCCGAGAAAGGCTGCATCTTCCGGGCGGCGGCGCTGCCAGACAGCTTGGGATCTACGAAGATGTTGTTCGACGCCAAGCCGCTCCAGTTCACGGCGATTTCGGCGCCGTATTGAGCTATATTGAGAAACGATCACATGGAGGTCACTCGATGGCAACCTATAAATTCCAACTGAATGGGCGCCCAGCGACGGCGGAATCGTGGGACCCGGCGCAGCCGCTACTCTATGTGCTCCGCAACGAACTGGGACAGCACGGACCCAAGTTCGGCTGCGGCATGGGCCAGTGCGGCGCTTGCACCGTATTAATCGATGGCAAGGCCACGCGCTCTTGCCTGACGACCGTTCGGCAAGCCGCGGGGAAGAACATCACAACCATCGAAGGGTTGGGCACTCCCGAAAAGCCGGACACAATCCAGGCCGCGTTCATCGCCGAGCAGGCCTCCCAATGCGGCTACTGCACCAATGGCATGGTGATGACCGCGAAGTCTCTCTTGACGCAAAATCCCAAGCCGACCCTGGAACAGGTCAAGCAAGGGATGGCGGGCAATCTATGCCGCTGTGGAACGCACACGCGCATCCTGCGGGCAGTGATGCGGGCATCCGGAGCGGCGGTCTAGGAGGCGATCATGACGACACCTATTGTTTCCCGACGCGATTTACTGAAATCCGGCGCCGCGGTTGTGGTTGGATTCACCTTCGCCGGCCGTGGCGCCGCGCAAATGGCGGTTGGTTCCGATGCGACGCTCGGCAAGCCGACCGGCATCAACGACGTGGATAGCTTCCTCGCCGTGCATGCCGATGGCTCCGTCACGGTGTACACCGGCAAGGTGGATCTGGGCACCGGACTGCGCGTCGCCATCCGCCAGATGGCGGCTGAGGAATTGGAACTCCCCGTGGAGCGCGTGAATTTGGTCGAAGGCGACACGGCGTTGACGCCGGATCAGGGCAGCACCGGCGGCAGTACGGGCCTCACCCAAGGCGGCGTGCAGGTGCGGCGCGCGGCTGCCACGGCGCGCGAGGCGTTCCGCAAAATGACTCCGGCAGATCTGGCCGGCGGCAAACACTTCAACATGAAAGTGGACCCCAACGCGCCGCTGAAAGACCCCAAGACATACAAGGTGGTCAGCCAACCCGTGTTGCGCCCCGAAGTTCCCCTCAAAGCTACAGGCCGCAACGTTTATGTGCAGGACTTCACGATGCCGGGGATGATGCATGGTCGCGTGATTCATCCTCCCGTCATCGGCGCGAAACTGATGTCGGTGGATGAGGCGTCGATCCGCTCGATCCCCGATGTGCGTGCCGTGCGCATCGAGAGTTTCCTCGCCGTGGTCGCCAAAGACGAGTGGGCCGCGATCCGCGCAGCACGCGAACTCAAGGCCACCTGGAGCGAGGGACAAGCGCTACCGGGAAGCACGGGCCTCGGCGGCTACGTGCGCAACGCCGCGGTGGACAAGGACGAGACCGTGATCAACCGCGGCAATACGGCATCCGCAATGACGGGAGCGGCGAAGACTTTCGCGGCCTCTTACTACTGGCCGAACCAGAGCCACGCGTCGCTGGGACCTTCGTGTGCGGTGGCCGATATGCGCGAAGGCGGCCTGACTGTGTGGTCGTCCGCGCAGGCGCCGCACAATTTGCGGGCCAATATGGCAAAGGTCTTCGCCGTGCCCTTGGCGAAGGTCCGCGTCGTCTATATGGATGGCGCGGGTTGTTACGGCGGCAATGGCAACGACGATGTAGCGGCGGATGCCGTGCTTTTGTCCAGAGCCGTGAACGCTCCCGTGCGCGTGCAGTGGATGCGCCAGGACGAGCTGGGCTGGGATCCCAAGGGTCCGCAACAATTGATCGACCTGCGCGCGGGCCTCGATGCCCAGGGCAATATCGCGGCATGGGAAGCGGAGATGTGGGTGCCGATGAACAAGCCCGGCTCGCGGCCCTTGCTGAGTATCGACGCGGCCGGCATGGCGCAGGATCACGGCCAGGGCGCGGGCCTCATGACGCAAAACGCCGACCCGCCGTATGCGGCCGGCAACGTCCGCGTGGTGGCGCATCACATCAAGGACACGCCTCTGCGGCCGTCCAATCTGCGTGCGCCTGGCAAGATCGCCAACGTGTTCGCGGTGGAGGCGTTCACCGATGAACTTGCGCTCGCCGCGGGCGTCGACCCGGTGGAGTACCGTCTGCGCGGTCTCAAAGATCCGCGCGCCATCGAGGTCATCAAGCGTACCGCCGACATGTTCAACTGGAAGCCCCGGCCGGCGTCGGCTCCTCGTCCGGTACAGGGCGGAATGCAGATCGGCTATGGCTTCGCGTACGCGCGCTACAAGCAGGCCGAAAACTATGTGGCTATGGCGATGGAGGTCGCTGTCGATCGCGCCACGGGTAAAGTCAGCGTGCGCCGCGTCGCTTGCGCGCATGACTGCGGACTGATCGTGAATCCCGACGCGCTGCGCAATCAGGTGGAAGGATTGATCGTGCAGACCCTTAGCCGGACTCTTCATGAGGAAGTAAAGTTTGACCGCGCGCGTGTCACCAGCGTGGATTGGAACACCTATCCGATCCTGCGCTTCCCGGATGCTCCGGCGATTGAGGTCGCGCTCATCAACCGGCCGGAACTGCCACTCTATGGCGCGGGCGAAGCCGCTGCAGTGACGGTCCCTGGAGCGCTCGCCAATGCGATTTTCGATGCTACCGGTGCGCGCGTGCGCACGGCTCCCTTTACACCGGAGCGCGTGAAGACGGCGATCGTCGGAGATTAATTAGAGCGTCGGTGAGTCGTCGCCCAGCAGGGCTTTGCGCACGATCTTGATCGGCGGATAGCCTTGCTTCATGAAGCTCGTATGGAATTCTTCGAGTGAGAATTTAGCGCCACGCATCTTCTTGTAATCCTCGCGCAGCTTGAGGATTTGCAACTTACCGAGCGTGTAATACAGGTACGTCGCATCCGCAGTTCCGCGCTTGGTTTCACGTAGCGCCGTCTCATGGGTCTGATAGCCTTCCTTATTGAAAAACTCGACACTTTGCTCAAACGTGCGCTTGCCCGTGTGCATTTCGATGCCCATGATATAGCGGGCGTTACGTAGGAGCGCATCCTGAATCTGCCCCAGGCGCAGCTTATTGAGGTCCGGCGAATCCTTGGCGTATCCTTCATCGAACATCATCTGTTCGCAATAATGCGCCCATCCCTCGGCATTGGAATTGGCGCCCAGTAATTTGCGCACCTTCGAATCTACGCGCTGCATCCACAGGAACTGCACGTAGTGGCCCGGATAGGCCTCATGAATCGCCGTACTGAGAATGGTTCCATGATTGAACCCGCTCATGAAGTTCTCGACGCGCTCTTTGGGCCAACTCTTTTCAGGAAGCGTGACGTTGAAATACGCTTCTTTCGCCACTCTCTCATACGCGCCGGGCGTATCCATGGATGCAAACGTGACGGCGCGCATGAAGGGTGGTGTCTCTTCGAGAATCGGCAAAACCGGAGACGGAATCCCCACCAGCTTGCGGCCGGTCACGAAATCCCGCAGGCCGACCAGTGTTTCCCGGAACGCATCCAAAAGTTTGTCTGGCGCCGGATGGTCCTTTTCGAACTCAGTCAAAACTTCTCGCGGTGTCTTATTCTTATTGATCAGCGCCGCCGTCTCGCGGAACTTCTTCTGGTTGGCGCGAAGATCGTCGTAGCCAATTTGCAGAAGGCGGTCGAGTGGGATGTCCACCATTTCGTCGTAGAGCAGTTTCTTGGAGTAGTTGGCGGCGCCTAACCGGAAATCGCCATGGGAGCGCGGCAGCACGTCGCTCTTCAAAAACTTCTCGTGATCTCGTAGCGCCCCAATCACGCCGGTATTCGCTTCGCGGAACTCGGCCAGGAGCTTGGCGTCCTGCACGCTGCTGAACGCCAATGGAACGTCTTTTTCAAAGAACGCGATGATGCCCGGGACCTGCTCGATCGCAATTTCGGTATAGATTTTCGGCGGGTTCTTCAGATTCTCGCGTGCCGCCGCCAGCACCCGCGGCATCTTCCGCTCCCGTGAGATGAGCGAGCGCAGGCGCGTTTCCGGCGGAGCAAACGTCCGGCTGATGATGGCAAATGCGCTGCTGGAAATGCCGCTCGCGTAAATATCGGGATTCCGCTCCCAATTGCGAATCGTTTCGAGCTCAAGAAGAGAGGAGCGAATGCTGGTGAGAATCAAATCCCGATCCGGACCCGGCGAGAGCCTCGCAAACTCAGCCTCAAATTGCTTCAGCCTGGCGACGCGCGCGGCAACACCAGCACGCGAGTAGTCTTCCAGCTCACCGTCGTATTTGTGGATGCCGGCCGAAGTCGCCGTCGAGGGGTTGAAGGGAAAGTAGTATTCATCAAAGAAGCGATCGCTCAGGGATTGCGCCGCAGCGGTGGTAACCAGGGAAACCATAATGATCACAGTTTTCACGTCACCATCCTAGCGCGCACAGCGGCCTGGCTGGCCTGTGCGCTTACAATTGTAAAGTGTCCTTTGCTCCCGTCACTGAACAACTTGCCTACCTAAAGAAAGGCTTCTCCGAAATCATTCGCGAAGAGGATTTGAAGGAACGCCTGACCGAGGCGGCAAAAGTAGGCCGCCCTCTGCGTGTCAAGGCCGGCTTCGATCCCACGGCTCCGGATCTGCACCTGGGTCACACTGTTCTGCTGCGAAAGCTCAAGCACTTTCAGGATATGGGGCACACCGTCATTTTCCTGATCGGCGACATGACCGGGCTGATTGGCGACCCTACCGGACGCAACATCACGCGTCCGCCCATGACGCGCGGTGATATTAGCCGTAACGCGGACACGTACAAGGCACAGGTGTTTAAGATTCTCGATCCCGCCAAGACGGAAGTGCGATTCAATAGCGACTGGCTGGAGCCGCTGAAGTTCGAGGACATGATCCGGTTGTGTTCGCGCTACACTGTGGCGCGGATCATCGAACGCGACGATTTCACCAAGCGATTGAAGGACGGCACGCCGATTTCAATGCACGAACTGCTGTATCCGTTGGCACAGGGATACGACTCCGTGATGCTTGGCTGCGACGTGGAACTGGGCGGCACCGATCAGAAGTTCAACTTACTGGTAGGCCGCGAGTTGCAACGCGACTTCGGTCAGTCGCCGCAGATCGTAGCCACGACGCCGTTGCTGGAAGGCACGGACGGCATCGAGAAGATGTCGAAGTCCAAGAACAACTACATCGGCATCACGGAGCCCCCGAAAGTCATGTTCCGCAAAGTGATGAGCATCAGTGATGCGCTCATGTGGCGCTACTGGGAACTGCTGACCGATCTGCCGCTGGCGGAGATCAACTCGCTCAAACAGCGCGAACCTATGGGCGTAAAGATGGAACTCGCCGGGCGCATCGTGGCGGATTTCCATTCGTCGTCCAATGCCGCGCAGGCGCTCGAAGACTTCAATCGCGAAGTTCGCCAGGGCGCCGAACCATCGGACATGGAAGAAGTGCCGTTCCCGGAGGGTGCGCTTGGTTCGGACGGCATGAACGTCGCCAAGTTTATCCTTGGCACTGGCATGGCACCCTCGCGCACCGAAGCTGAACGCTTAGTGAAGTTCGGTGCCGTCGAGCTTAACGGAGTCCCTGTCACGAAGCTGAAGTTCACACCCGAACCCGGGCCACTCGTCGTGCACGTTGGGAAAAAGTGGAAGCGCGTAATCGTGCCGGAATAACTACTCCACCACTCGCCCGTCACGCATCTTGGCGATCCGGTGCCCATAGGCGGCGGCTTCCGGATTGTGCGTGATCATCAAAATGGTTTGCCCCAGACGTGTATTCAAGTCGCGAAGCAGGCCCAGGACAGCCGTTGAGTTTTCGGTGTCCAGATTGCCCGTAGGCTCATCCGCCAGCAAGATTGCCGGATGATTCACAATCGCGCGTGCAATTGCCACGCGCTGCTGCTCTCCGCCCGAGAGAGCGCGAGGCTTGTGATGCAGGCGTCCCTTCAATCCGAGTAGATCCAGAATCTGGTCGAACGCCGGATCGGTTTCCCGCGGCTTCTTCGCGATATCGCGTGCGATCGCGATGTTATCGGCGGCGCTCAGCGTGGGCAGCAGATTGTATTTCTGAAAGACAAAGCCCACGGTACTCTTGCGCATGTCCGTACGCTGTGCATCGGTCATGCCCAGCAGATCCTGCCCGCCGATATGAACCGTCCCCGATGTCGGCGGCGTCAGTCCGCCGAGAATATGAAACAGCGTCGACTTCCCTGAGCCGCTCGGACCCACCACCGCCAGAAATTCGCCGCGCGCCACCGAAAGATTCACGCCGCGCAGCGCGTGCACATCGATTTCGCCTAGCCGGTATGTCTTGTGCAGGTTGCGGATCTCGATCATGGGCTCGCTCGCCGGGAATCCGCTAGTCATACACAAGCGCCTCGATCGCATCCTGCCGCGCGGCCTTCAATCCCGGATAGATCGCGCCAATCAGCGAGCCCGTCAACGCGATCAGCGCCGCCCATGGCCACCACGCGTACACGATCAACATGGGCATGGTGGGTACGAAGACGCGCATGATCCATTGCGTGCCAAAGCTCATCAGGACTCCGGCAATTGCTCCTGCCACGGCAAGGAAAAATGTTTCTCGCAACAGGATCGCCATAATGTAGCCCGGCGAGGCGCCCAGCGCCTTCAGAATCCCGATCTCGCGCGTACGCTCCAGCACGGCGGTATACATGGAGAGAAACACCACTAGGAAGCCGACGATCACCGCCAGTCCGATCACTACATTCGTGAAGCGTTTCAGGATTGGAATGCTATCCACGGAAATCAAGGAGACGAATTCATCCACCGAGAAGACCTTGTAGTCTTCCAGCTTCACTTTTAGCGAATCGATCACCGCGGCCAGATTTTTCGGATCGTCGAGTTTCACATAGATCACGCTGACCTTATCCTTGGCCGAATACTTATCTTGCAGCGATGCGATGCCCGCGAAGATATGCGAAAGCTTGCCAGACTCAACTACGCCGGCAATCCGCCACTGCAACCCCAAATCCAGACTGTCGCCCGCGTGCAACTTGTGTGCCCCGGCATAAACGTCGTCGATCAGAAGGTCGTCGGGACCTTGCAAGGGCCCGCCTTCCAGATAGCGCAGCCCGCCGCTGATCGCGTTGAATTCTTCCAGATTGATGCCGGTGATGGAATCGAAATTTCCGATGGACTGGACCTTGGTGCCGGTAGCCATCACCACGTGCGGCTCCTTGCGCACCAAGCCCACAATACCCTGCGGCATGTCGCCGGAGAACGCCAGAACCGAACTACCCGGAGGACGCACAAGAATATCCGCGCCGGTCCCGCGGGAGCGCGCCGCAATGTCGCCCAAAACGCCCTGGCTGACGCCCACCAGCGTGAGGATCATGGTGACCTGCACTCCGATGGCAGTCGCGCTGAGCAGAGTTCGCACCGGACGGTGCTTCAGATTTTCTAGAACGAGGCGGTGGATCAAAGCTCTAGTGTAGCAACCGCGCGTTCGAGCCATGCCGAACTCACCACGGCAAGACCCGCCAGCGCCGCCGTTTCCGCGCGCAAGATCGAAGGCCCCAATGATACGGGAGCCCAGCCCGCCGATGTAAACGCCGCGCGTTCCTCCTCCGTCCAACCGCCTTCCGGGCCAACGAGGAGCGCGACTGTGTCGTCATTTTGCCGGGCCGCGGGAAGTACGCTCGCAAGCGGACGGCTTTCATTTTCATCCAGCGCATAGCGGTATTTCGCGCTGGCCGCAAGCGCCGCGGACCATCTGACCGGCTCCGCGATCTCCGGAAGCCGCGCGCGCCGGGATTGCTGGCTGGCTTCGACGCCAATTCTGCGCCACCGCTCCAAACGTTTGGGAGCCGCTTTATCGAGACCCTTCTCCGTGCGCGTCGTGATCACCGGCAAGATTTCCGTAACGCCAAGCTCTGTCGCCTTTTCGATCATCCACTCGAAGTGGTCGAACTTGAAAATGGCCGCGATCAGGATCATCCGCACCGGCGGCTCAATGACAGGCAGCTTTTCGACGATGCGAAAGACCACCTGCTCTTTGCGCGCCTTCTCGATTTCGGCCAGGTAGACCTGGTGATTGTCGGAGATCTCATAGCGCTGGCCCACCTCTACGCGCAGCACGCGCGTGAGATGCGCGGCGTCCTCGCCTCCGATCTCCGCCTGCCCGTTCCGGACCTGATCCACAAAAAAACGCCGCCGCATGCCGACTCCTGTGTCCCGATTCTTGTATTCTTTGTTTTAATGATCTCGCATCTGCGCGGCACACTTCTCGAAAAGCATCCCAACCAGGTGACCATCGATGTTCAGGGCGTCGGCTACGAAGTGACCATCCCCGTGTCGGCGTATTCTTCGCTGCCGGAGCAGGGCGCGGTTGTCAAGCTGCACATCTACATGCACGTGCGCGAAGATATCTTGGCCCTGTTCGGTTTCTTGACCAAGGAAGACAAAGCGCTCTTTGAAAAACTCATCGCCGTGAGCGGCATCGGTCCCAAGCTGGCAATCACCGCGCTCAGCGGCCTCACGTCCGAAGATCTGCGTTCCGCCATCCGCACCGGCGCAGTGGAGCAACTCGTGCGAATTCCCGGAGTCGGCAAGAAAACCGCCGAGCGCATGGTGCTGGAATTGCGCGACAAGATGGGACCCGCGAGCCACGCCGAAGCCGCCGCCGGCACATCCACAGGTCCATTCAGCTCCAGTGAGGAAGACGTCATCTCGGCGCTGATGAACTTCGGAGCGTCCCGCGCCGCTGCTGAGGCCGCCGTAACGAAGGCACGCTCGACGAACGAGTCCAACGAGTTCGACGATTTATTCCGGCGCGCACTGAAATTAGTTCGCTAGACTGAAACTGCATGGAAAAAGGCATCGTCTCGGCGTCGCTGCGCGAGGAAGAGCGTCAATTTGAAACCGCGCTCCGCCCGTCGCGGCTTGCCGATTTCGCGGGACAAGCCAATATCAAGGAACAGCTCTCCATCACCATCGAAGCGGCCAGGAAGCGCGGCGAAGCCATGGATCACGTACTGCTCTACGGCCCGCCCGGCCTCGGCAAGACCACGCTCGCGGGCATCATCGCCGCCGAACTTGGCGTGAGCATCCAACAGACTTCCGGCCCCGTGCTGCAAAAGAAGCTCGACCTGGTCGGCATTCTGAGCAACATCACGGAGCGCGAAGTCTTCTTTGTCGACGAGATTCACCGCTTACAGCCCGACGTCGAGGAAATGATCTACTCGGCGCTGGAAGACTTCCGCATGGATATCCTGATCGGCACCGGCCCGGGGGCGCGCACCGTGGCCATGGATATCAAACCGTTCACGGCCATCGGCGCCACCACGCGCCAGGGTATTATTAGCGCTCCCTTGCGCGGGCGCTTCGGCCTGGTGCTGCGCCTGAACCCTTACGACGTCGCGGAACTGAGTAAGATCGTGCGCCGCTCCGCCCATCTGCTCAGCGTGGACATCGATGCGTTGGGTGCCGAAGAAATCGCCCGCCGCAGCCGCGGCACGCCACGTATTTCGAATCGTCTTTTGAGGCGTGTGCGCGACTATGCCCAGGTGCGCGCCGACGGGCGTATTGATCTCACGGTGGCTGAAAAAGCGTTGAACATGCTGGAAGTGGACCGCTTCGGACTCGACGAAATCGACCAGAAGATCATGCTGACGGTTCTGGAAAAATATGGAGGCGGCCCCGTGGGACTGAGCACCATCGCCGCTTCCATCGATGAGGAACCCGGCACCATCGAGGAAGTCTACGAGCCGTACCTGATGCAACTTGGCTTTCTCGACCGCACTCCACGCGGGCGCGTGGGCACCGAGCGTGGCTTTGAATACTTCGGAATCGCCCGCCGGGCGCGCACGTCGCAAAGCGGTCTCTTCCAATAAACGATCTCTTGAAAACCGTCTACATCGCGCTGGGATCGAACCTGGGGGATCGCCTCGGCAACCTGCTGCAGGCCCGCGAGCGCATGCAATCGCCCCATCTGAAGCTCAAGCAAGCGTCTTCGGTTTATGAAACCGGGCCGCGCGGGCTTCTCGAACAACCTTGGTTTCTGAATCAGGTGGTGGAAGCGGAGACGACGCTCTATCCGCGCCAGTTACTGGCACGGCTTTTGAAGATCGAACAGGGGATGGGCCGTCAGAGACTGATCCCCAACGGCCCGCGAGTGATTGACCTGGACATTCTTCTGTTCGGCAACACGGTAATCCATCTACCGGGCCTCGAAGTCCCGCATCCGCGGATGGCCGAGCGCCGCTTTGTGCTGGAGCCGCTGAGTGAACTGGCTCCCGCCCTTCGTCATCCGCGGACAGGGCGCAGCGTACCGGAGATGCTCGCCGAAACGATGGATCAGCCGGTGCGCCGCCTTACGTCTTAACGCCGGCGACCGCGATCCCAGTCACGGCCGTCACGGAAGCCGCGGGAATATCCGCCATTGTAACGGGGTGCCGTATAATACCGGGGAGCGGCGTAGTAGCGAGGCCCGGCATAGCCGTAACGATATGCCGGCGGAGCCCAGTAACCCGTAACCCAACTACCGTACGGATTGTAGTAGCCATCCACCCAGTTGTAGCCCGGACCTGGATAAGGAGGCCGGTAGACGACTACCGGCGGAGGCGCGTAATAACCCGGCGTTCCAATTCCGATTCCCACAGAGAATCGAGACTGCGCGAATAGCGAACCGCCCGTCATCAACATCCCCGCCAGAATTGCAGGTGCCATCCATTTTATTTTCATACTGCCTCCTTCTTGCCTTCTCAAAATGCAAGTGCGGGGCCAATACTTAAGTCACTGAAACCACATAGAATATGGATTCTTCGAATGGCCCTGTTCCACCGTAAGGCGGTGGTTTTCAGCCGCCCGGCTTCTGCAGCTAGGGCTCGAAGGGTTCTAAGAGCCGGTCCAACGTGGTCCGGTTATGTTTGCCGGCCAAGCGCAGCAGGCGTTGGAAAACCAGTGCCGTCATAAACGCGTCGCCCGGAGCGGTATGACGGTCGTGGGGAATAATATCGAAGAGCCCGCACAAGGCATCGAGCGAAAACTCCTGGATCGCATCACGGCCGGCGAACGCTCCGTCGCGCTCCAGATGGAGCGTCAATGCCATGGTATCGAGACTCAGGTTCGGCATGCGGAATCCCCAGTGCCGTTCGTAGCCGGCGTTGAACGTCTCCACATCGTGTCCGATGTGATGGCCGACGATGACTCCGTCGCCCAGATATGCCAGAAACTGAGTCAGCGCCTCGGGTTCATCGAGTCCCGCCAGGCTCTCCTCGCGAGTGACGCCATGGACCGTGACCGCGCTGGAGTTGTATTCCACTTTCAGCAGCGCCTCGAAGGAATCCTCGATCAGGATTTCGTGATGGATGACCGCAATGGCCCCGATCGTGACGATACGGTCTTTACGCGGATTGAGTCCGGTGGTCTCCGAATCGAGCACCACGAAACGGACTTGCTCGATGGGTGTGTCCGGCGCCCAGCTCAAGACGCCCCCATCCAGTCACAGGGCGCCGTAAATTCCAGCAGGTTATGAGTTGAGCGGAAACAGCTTTTCAGCACCTGCCGGTCGTGGCGGCTGACCATGGAAAGCGGCAGCGCGGAGCCGCTTGTACCCATCCGAAGTCCGGCACGCACTTGATGAAACAGCATAATACGCATCGCTTCCGCCGCCTCGCGAAAAATGGCTTCCCGCGCGGGGAGCAAGCGGCGCGCCTGTTGGAAACGCTGGGAAGTGGACGCCCCCAGTGGATTTCCGGAAGCGATTCCGAAGACCCGTGCGACATCGATAAGTGGCCGCAAAGCGCTACTCTTCAGCCGGAAGGTGGCCGTCTGTTCCCCGGACTCTTCAATCACCAGATCGCGGAAGAATGTGAGCGGCGGGAGGCTGGAGAGACAGTCGTTAGCCAGAATTCGCAGAAACGCGGGTTCCTCGGCCAGTTCCGCGCGCACGTGCCGTTTCAATTCATCGAAGATGGGCGCGGGCCCAAACACGGGGCGCAGATCGAATAAGGAAAGCGAAAGATAAGCCTGATTCAGGATCGGGTCACGAATCCAGCCGGAGAAGCGGGCCTTCCATTCCTCGAGACTGGCCGCCACCGGTGGTTTAGGTGACAAGTAGCCGCACTCGGCAAGCGCAGTGCCCAATGCAGTGCCCAATGCAGTGCCCAATGACGGAGGCGCTGCACCAATGACCGCAATGTTGGGAGCAAGCGCCGTGAGCAGTTCCTGGCGGCCGGCCGAGCCGTGGAAACAGAAGAGCATCTGTGTATCCCGGCACGCGGTGAAATGAAGCAGCCGTTCCAAGATGCGGCGGTTCACAAGATCGGCCCAGACCGCGAGCCAGTCGAGAGCCGGTGGCGCCGCCAAGTTGTCGCGTATCCATGAGCGGGCACGCGCATTGAGCGCCCGCAGCGCCGATAGATCGGGCGCGCGGACAATCTCCTGCAGAATCGTGACCGGATCATCGCCAAACGCAGGAGCCAGACTGCCGGCCGTAACGATGCCGTGGATCGTGGTGCCGGCGGAACCGTCGCTGGTGAGCGCGGCCGCGGAGGCGCGCGCTTCCGCCATCGCCAGCACACATTCGCTCACCATCGTTTGTGGAGGCATGGTCATGGCGCTCGCGGATGCAATATTACGCGCGGGTTGTTCCGGGTCGCGTGCTCCACTGGCTGCCCAGCACAGCACATCGCTGGACGTGAGCAGCGTGGCAAGCTGCTCCCCCTCCATGAGCGCAACGGCATGCGTCCCGGAATCACTCAGCAGGCGCGCCGCTTCCCGAATGGGCGTCGACGCCGGGCAGGATAGCGGCTCACCGCCGCGCACGAGATCGGCGAGAAACGTCTCGTGCGGAAGGGGCCGCTCGCTTTCGGCAGAATAGTCCGCGGTAACAGCGGAAGAGGCGGCGACATAGGCTGCGGCCCTGGGATGGCGGGCCAGTAGTGGTTCGAAATCAGCGGCCGGGAGCGCGTAGACCATCACCTCCGTCGCAGCCTTGGCGGAATGGAGGCTGGTGGGAGCGCCATTGAACTGCTCAAAGCCGATGCAGTCCCCGGCGCCCCGAATATCGCGCAGCGCCGGCGGGTCAACCGATTCATCCCAGAGCGAAACCGAGCCCTGCTGGATCACATAAATGAAAGACGTGTGCGGCGAAGCTTGCCAGCAAATATATTCGTCGGGCGTATAGAATTTCACGCGGCCGCGCGCGGCCAGGGCGACCAATTCCGCTTCGTCAAGAAACTGAAACGGCGGATGCTGCTTCAGAAAATCAGCAACCCGATACGGGATGGCGGCCGTTTGCATGTGAGGAGTCCTCTCTGGAAGTCTCTCAACGGCAACGTGGCCTGCGAGGTGGGAAGCCAATCGCTTCCACGATCCTTGGATTTTAGCACTGGAAGGGCCAGGCGTCCTAGGTGCCCGTTCTAAGTATCCGGGCGTCTCAGGAAGCCATCGCGCCGGAGCCTTCCGGCCGCTTGCTCAGGATCTTCACCCGCGCGATGCGGTTGCGCTCCATGGCTTCCACCAGATAGGTGCGGCCGCCGTAAGCGATGGATTCTCCGGCCGTGGGAATGTAGCCGAATTGATGCAGCAGGAATCCGGCCAGCGTCTCGAATCCGGCGTCACCCGGAAGTTCAATTCCGTATTGCGAACTCAAATCACGGATATTCGCGGTTCCTTCCAAATCCACCACCGGCGCGCCCGCGACGGGGATCGGCCGCCGGATGTCATGCTCATCGGCGATTTCACCGAACACTTGTTCCAGTACGTCTTCGAGCGTTACCAGACCGGTAAAGGTTCCAAATTCATCCACCACCATCGCCAGGTGTGTGTGCTTCTCGCGGAACGCGTCGATCAACTGGTGGAGAGGCTTGGTCTCCGGCACAACCAGCGGTTCGCGCAAATACGGCCGCAGGCGGAATGGTCGCTGCGGCTGGCGCCGGTCCGTGGCCGCTTTGCGTTCCTGCCAGGCCCGCGTCAGATCTTTGTAATGCACGATCCCGATGATGTGTTCGGGACTCCCTTCGTACACCGGCAGCCGCGAATACTTGTGTTGCAGGGTCAGGCGCAGCAGCTCGTCGAGACCGGCATCCACCGCAACGGAAATCATCTGGCGGCGCGGCGTCATGATCTCCCGCGCGTAAACGTCTTTCAACTCCAGCAGCTTGCCAATGGCGTCTTCCTCGAAGGTTTCCAGATGCCCTTCGCGGCGGCTGGATTCGAGAATGAATTTCAGCTCTTCGGCGGAATGCCCTCCCCCTCCATGTTCCGCGCGGGAGCCCAGCAGACGCGAAACCAACGCGGATGCCCGTTCCACAACAATCACGAAGGGCGCCGAGATGCGCCGGAAAATGAGCAGCGGAGTGGCTACCAACAGCGCCAGCCGGTCGGCCCTATCGAGAGCGATATTCTTCGGCACTACCTCGCCGATCACCACGTGCACGAAACTGATCAGCAAGAACGCCAGCGCGAAGCTGATGCCGTGCAGCCAGCGTTGATAACCCGGTTCGGCAGGAACCCAGGGTTGGAACCAGCCAACCAGAAGCTGGTAAACCGTGTCCTCGCCGGCCCATCCCAGTCCCAGACTCGCCAGGGTGACACCGACCTGGGTGGAGCTCAGCAGGCGCCCTGGATTCGCCAGCAAACCCAGCGCCGCCCGCGCCGAGAGATTTCCCTGTTCCGCCAGTTCGGTCAGCCGCGAACGGCGGACGGAAACCAGCGCCACTTCAGCCGCCGCAAAAAAACCGTTCAGCGCGACAATCGCAACCAGAAGAATGAGCCTCAGTGACATGGGTCGCCCGCAGGGCAATTCGTTACAATCGGAGCAGTGCTTCCCTCCGAAAATCCGCCCGCCGAATCGCCAACCGCGTCGGCCGCCGGAAGCTCAGCCGCGAAACCGCACAGCCGGCTGGTTTCCCGCCTGATCACAGCGGTCAATTTGAGCATAGCGGTTTTGCTGATCGGCGTCATCGTGGCGGCCTATTGGTACGCTTGGCGCCCTCTGCCGGAAACTTCCGGCCAGATCTCCGCGCCGGTTTCCGCTGCCGCCCGCATCACCCGCGACGCGATCGGTGTTCCGCATATTCAGGCCGCCTCCTGGGAAGATGCCATATTCCTGGAAGGTTACGCGATGGCGCAAGACCGCCTTTGGCAGATGGACGGCATGCGGCGGCGGGCCGCCGGAGAATTGTCGGAAATCGCGGGACCCTTGGCGGCCACGGCGGATCAGGAGTCCCGCCGGATGGGGCTGCGGCGAACTGCCGACGCGCTGGAACAGGCTTTGCGTCCGGACGAGCGTGTACTGTTTGCTGCCTTTGCGCGCGGCGTGAATCTTTTTATCAACACTCACCACGGACGCTTGCCCTTGGAGTTCAGCCTGCTGAGATACGACCCGCGTCCGTGGACCGTTCGCGACTCCCTGTTGGCGGCCCTGGAAATGTACCGCACGCTCAGCAATAGTTGGCGCAACGAACTGACCAAGGAAGCCGTCATCGAGGCCGGCGACCGCGCCAAAGCCGACTATCTGTTTCCCGTGCGCACCGGCAGCGATCCGCAGCCTGGATCCAATGCCTGGGCACTTTCCGGCGCGAAAACCACCAGCGGGAAGCCGCTTCTGGCAAACGATCCGCATCTGGAATTTTCAGCTCCTTCGCCCTGGTATCTGGTGCACCTGCAAGCTCCCGGCTTGAACGTGACCGGCGCGACCATTGTCGGACTGCCGGCCGTTGTCATCGGACACAACGACCGTATCGCCTGGGGAGTCACCAACCTGCAATTCGATACGCAGGACTTGTTTGAAGAAAAAACAGCCAACGTGCAGCAATCCGCGATTGCCGTGAAAGGATCGCGGGCGGTGCCCGTCACCATCGGCGCCACCCGTCGCGGTCCGCTCTTGGCTGCCGATGGTGGACATCAATACGCCCTGCAATGGACCGCCAACCAGCCTGGCGGTTTCGCATTTCCATTCCTGGACGTCGACCGCGCGCGCAATTGGACGGAATTCCGCGCGGCTCTGGAACGTTTTGGAGGCCCGGGACAGAATTTCGTTTACGCGGATGTCGAGGGCAATATCGGTTACCAGGCGGCGGGCTGGCTGCCGGACCGCAAGGACTGCCCCGGTGATATTCCGGCCACGGACTCCAAGTGCGAATGGTCCGGCAGAATTCCGTTCGCCGAACTTCCCAGCATCTACAATCCACCGTCGGGCATGATCGTGACCGCGAATCAGAATCCCTTCCCGGCGGATTACAAGCACCGTGTGGACGGGAACTTTGCGGCTCCCTATCGCGCCAATCAGATCCGGGCGCTCCTGAGTTCGCGCGCTAAATGGAAGGCGGAAGAAATGTTGCGGGTCCAAACAGATGTGTACTCGGCCTTCGATCGCTTCCTGGCTCAACAAATCATCGCGGCCTTCGATCGCCAGAAACCGGACCGCCCGCAGGCAAAGGAAGCAGTGGACATCCTCCGCAAATGGAATGGACAGATGGAAACCGGTTTGGCCGCGCCCATGGTGACGTCCCTCACCTACCGGCATTTGCTCAAACTGGTCCTGGACCGCGTCGCGGCCGGCATGGCCGATCGCTACCAGTCCTTTATGGCGCGCTCCGTGATCGAAAGGCTCTTGCGCGAACGGCCAGAAGGATGGTTCCCTGATTACGATGCCCTTCTCCTTCGCTGTCTAACCGGCGCGCTGGAGGAAGGCTCCAAAGCTCATGGCTCCAAGGTTTCGCTTTGGGATTATGGCCAGTTTCAGAGATTGCAGATCGAGAGCCCGGTGGGAAGCCGCCTGCCCGTGATCGGGACGTACTTCACATTCGGCCCCGTCCCCATGGGCGGATCGCCCACGAGCGTGAAACAATACAGTCGCACGCTGGGACCGTCTCTCCGCATGGTGGTGGATCTAAGCGACCTGGAACACTCGTTCGCAAATCTGGCAACCGGTGAATCCGGCCACCGCTTGTCACCTCATTACAAAGACCAGTGGGATGCGTACCTGGCGGGCCGCAGCTTTCCGATGCAGTTCGGCAAGATTGAGGCCAAGGATGTGTTGGTGATCAAGCCCGTTAACTAAGCCTTCTTTCGATTCGTGCGTACAACGATCTTGTCGCGGCTCAGCTTATAGCTACTGCTTCTCCACTCGGCGCCCGCAGCCATGTAGCTCGCAACCCAGACAAGGAACCCCAATAGATCGCGGACCGGATACAGCCAGGGGCGCTTTAGAGCGACCGGGTCGCGTACAACACCCCAACCAATCAACCAGGATTCCAACACCCGATTTGCGCAAGCCGCCGCGAACAGAGATAGGCCCAAATCCATTCTTCCCATCGGTGCTGCCGCCGCCAACCCCAACATCCCAAACGGCATGGCAAAGATCAGGCCGCTGCCGAAGTGACCCTTGGGCCGCGAATGGCGTGTCGAAGTGGCCCAGCGGAGCTGGCTCCTCCACATTTGCCGGAAGTTTTTCTGGCTGACCACGTGATCGATGATGTGGTGCGAGAGGACGACCTTGTAACCCGCTTTATCCACCAGGTTGCCGATCATGTAGTCGTTGGCGAAGTATTCGCCCAACGCTTCGTATCCGCCGATCTTTGCCACCGCTTCTTTTTTTACGGCGATGGTCGGGCCCAGGCCAAAGTTAATCCCCTCCAGGATGTTCGCCACCAGTACACCGGCTGTCATCTCCACTGACATGCCGATCGCGGTCATGCCGGACCACCAACCCGTCACGTTCTTGCCGCGATAGACACAAGTGACCATACCAATTTTGGGATCGAGCAGCGGGGCAACCACTTCCCGCAGATAGTCCGGCGCTACTTCTACGTCGCTATCGCTCGTCACCAGAATCTCGTAATGCGCCACCTCGGTCATGCGATAGAAAGAATACGCGGGCGGATTCAGCCATGGTGTCTTGCCGGTGACCAGGATGCGGCAGGGAATTTGCGGATAGCGGGCGCTCACTTCGCGCACGATCGGGAGCGCGGCATCGTCATCCGTATCGGCCGCAATCAGGATTTCATACGCGGGATAATCCTGCCGGAAGAAGCTGTCGAGATTCTCTTTCAATTGCGCTTCCGCCCCATGCACCGGCTTGAGAATGGATACCGCGGGCATTCCGCTAAGAGCGGGCAACGAAACCATCGCCCCGCGCGCATCGCGATGAAACCGGATGGCTCCCGCAATCGTGAGGCCCAGGAATATCGTGGACGTCAGTGTCCCCAATACGGCGATTCCAAGCAGGACTTGCAGTAGAAGTGTCCACATCGCCGCATCAACCGCCCGCCACCAGTGCCACGCCGACGCAAACCAGGACTACTCCGGCCCAACGCGCGCGGCTCACTTGCTCATGCAGAAAATACTTGGCGCCCAGCGTGCCCACCACATAACTCAGCGCGGACGCGGGGATCACAAAACTCACGGGCTCCCAGGAAAGCAGCACCAACAAGGAGTAGAACGACACCGCCATCAACGGAATGCCGGCCCAGAACCAACCATTGCGCAGCGCGCGCCCGAGAAAGAGGAGGATCTCCTTCGGCCTTAACGATGCAGGTTCGCCCAATGTCTTCATCCCGTGCGCGATGGTAATTTCCCCACCCGTGCTGCAGCACACCAGTACGGCGAGCAATACCAGCGTGGCTGTCATCCGTCGCCCTTCTCCGCGCCGTGGGTTTCGGTTGTACTGGGCTTGGTTTGACCGACGAGAAGAACCCCGATGCACACGACGATCACGCCGATCCATCGCCGCAATGATACTTCTTCATGCAGAAACACAACCGCGAATAGCGTCAGCATGGCATAGCCAAACGCACCGATCGGCATTACGTAGCTGTAATCCGCCCAACTGAGAACCGTCATGTAGCTGGCCATGAAGCCCACCAGGAAGAAGATCCCGATCCATATCTTCGGGTTCGCCACCGTCAGGGGCAACGCCCTCGCCAGCCCGGCGGCGGATAGTTCCACCGCGCCGATTTCCGTCATGCCGCGCTTCAGCGTGAGGTCCCCAATATTCGCGCAGATGACCAGCGCCATCACCATCGTGAGAGTCTTGATCCGGAGTTTTCGTTCGCTGGGCATCGCTGATGGAATTTGAATTGGCCGGAAGCGGGCAAGTACTGAGGCGTCGTCTACCGCGTATGAATCCAAGTTAGAACAATGCCGCAACTGCTGACAAGGAGACGGCGCAAATTGTGAGACGCCGCAAATTAACGCGCCCCCTGGCTTTTCAGCTACCCTGAAGAATTCATGCCGCTCATTGAGGTGATTGTCCTGGGCATCGTCCAGGGACTTACGGAATTCCTTCCCATCTCCAGCACCGCGCATCTGGCGGTGATCCCCTGGCTGTTCGGCTGGAAAGATCCGGGCCTGACTTTCGACATCGCCCTGCACGTCGGTACACTCGCCGCCGTCCTGATCTATTTTTTCCGCGATTGGGTCCTGGTCCTGGCGCATGGCTTTGGCCTGCGGGTCGAGGGAGACCCGGATCTGAAGCGCAATCCAAAACTGCTGTGGTTCCTGGTCGCGGCGACCATCCCCGTGGGCCTTTTCGGTTACATTTTCAAGGAACAGGCTGAGACCACCTGGCGGAGCCCGAACGTCATCGGCGCCATGATGATTGGCGTGGGCGTGATCCTGTGGCTGACGGAGCGCGCGGGACGCCGGCACAAAGATATGAGCCATCTCAGCTTCGTTGACGCGATGGCCATCGGCTTCGCACAGGTCCTGGCCATTGTTCCCGGCACGTCGCGCAGCGGCATCACGATCGCCGCCGGACTGTTCCGCAACCTGGACCGGGCGACCGCCGCGCGTTTCTCATTTCTTCTCTCCACTCCGGCCATCGGCGCCGCGGCCGCCAAGGATTTCTACGACCTGCTGAAGCAGGACGGCGGCATCCCACCCGAGATGCGAACCGCGTTCGCGGTGGGAATTCTGGTGAGCGGCGTCACGGGTTGCGTGGTCATCCGCTTCCTGATGAACTACCTGCGGAAAGGCACGTTAAACTTCTTCGTCGCCTACCGGGTGATTTTTGGCATAATGATAATTGCTCTGGCTCATTTCTTCCGGCTCACCGGAGAATGAAGTATTTAGGACCCACCACACGCCCCAGGCTGAATGAAGCCGCGGGACTCGTGTTTCTATTTATAGGGCTTTTCTTTCTCATCGCCCTTGTCTCTTATAGCCCCTTTGACTTGTCGTGGAACACCGCCTCGGGCGCTGTCAAGCCCGTCAACCTGACCGGACGGTTAGGGGCGTTTCTCGCTGACCTGCTCTTGCAACTGCTTGGCTTGGTGGCATTTTCCGTCCCCATCCTGACCTTGCTGTTGGGGTGGAACTGGATCCGGTCATCGGAGATCCACGCGCCGGTGGCCAAGATCGGCGGAGCTGGCTTGATGGTCTCAGCCTCCTGCGCGGCGCTGGGTTTCGCCCCCGGCTGGCATCCCATCGCCGGAGCGGTGCCGGCGGGCGGCGTGATGGGGGTCTTGCTGGCGGATACCTTGATGGCATCTCTGAACCTGACCGGAGCCGCGATGGTCACAGCCGCGAGCTGGATTGTCGGTTTGTATCTGGTGTCCACGTTCGAGGTCGCCATGCTCTCCAGGTGGTTCGGTGGGCCAGCGGGTTCATTCTGGAGCGGGCTCCGGGATTCGTTGCGCGGACTTTCCGCCCGCATGGTGTCGTGGCGCGAATCGAGTGCCCGCCTGGCCAAGGAACGCGCCGAGCAGCGCATCCTGCGCAGGGCGTTGGTTGCAAAAGAGCAGGCCGTCAAGGAAAGGGCCGCCCAAGAGGCCGCCGAGGCCCGGCCGCCCGCGCTGCCTGAGCCGTCACCAGTCTTCCAAGAGCCTCCCATTGTGGATTACTTCGCTCCGCGTTTCGTGCCGGAAACGGCCGATGCGGAGCCTGCGCCGTTCGAAGAGATCCCGATCCGCACGCTGGAGCAACTGCCCGGGGTTTCGCCCCAGGATTGTCCGCCTTTCGAGCCCACCGGCGGCGAGCTCGCTCGCATGGCCCCGCGGGAGCCGCGCCGCCAGCGTACCAGCTTCAAGATTCCTCCCACCGATTTGTTGCAGGAGCCGCCTCCGCGCGAGGCCTTCGACAGCATGGAGTTAAAGGAAACCGCGGCCAACATCAAATCCAAGTTCGAAGAATTCAACGTGCGCGGATCGGTTACGCAGATCAATCCCGGGCCGGTGGTCACCACGTTTGAATTCAAACCGGAAGCCGGCATCAAGTATTCGCGCATCACCACGCTGAGCGAAGATCTGTGCCTGGGACTGCAAGCCGAATCGATTCTCATCGAGCGCATTCCGGGCAAACCCACCGTGGGTATCGAAGTTCCCAATTCGCGCCGCGAGGTGATCAGCCTGCGCCAGATCCTGGAGTCCGAGGAATTCCATAATTCGGCGTCCCCCCTCACGGTGGCGCTCGGCAAGGACATCAACGGGCGCATGAAGATCGCCGCGCTCGATTCCATGCCGCACTTGCTGATCGCTGGCTCCACCGGATCGGGCAAGAGCGTCATGCTCAATTCGCTGATCATGTCCATCCTGTACAAGGCCACGCCGCACCAGGTGCGCATGATCATGATTGACCCCAAGCGCCTGGAATTCGGCCTCTACGAGGGGATCCCGCATTTGCTGACACCCGTGATCACCGATCCCAAGAAAGCCACCAACGCGTTGCGCAACGCGGTGCTCGAGATGGAGCGGCGCTTGAAGCTGCTGGCGTCGCTGGGTGTCCGCAACATCGATCAATACAACAAGAAAGTTCGCCAACTGCAGGCCAAACCGCGCAGCCTCTTCGAGGAGGAAACCGACGAACCCGTTCTGGAACCGATCCCCTACGTCCTTCTCATCATCGATGAGCTGGCGGATCTGATGATGCTGGAGCGCGCCAACGTGGAAGAATCCGTGACGCGCCTGGCGCAGATGGCGCGCGCGGTGGGCATGCACCTGGTTCTGGCCACGCAACGCCCCAGCGTGGATGTGATCACGGGTTTGATCAAAGCCAATTTCCCGGCGCGCATCAGCTTCCGCGTTGCCACGCGCGTCGACTCGCGCACCGTGCTCGACGTCATGGGCGCCGAGCACCTGCTGGGACGCGGCGACATGTTGTTCTTGCCGCCCGGCTCGTCGCGCCTGGTTCGCGTCCACGGCTCCTATGTGAGCGAATCCGAAACCAACGATGTGGTCGAATTCTGGAAACGGCAGGCCGCGC
This sequence comes from Candidatus Sulfopaludibacter sp. SbA3, assembly GCA_945861625.1. Classification (GTDB taxonomy): domain Bacteria; phylum Acidobacteriota; class Terriglobia; order Bryobacterales; family Bryobacteraceae; genus Palsa-187. Next base: position 7,980 of record CAMAVI010000018.1, on the reverse strand, counting down.
CGGATTATGACCAGACGTTCCTGTTGGCCCCGCCCTCCGATGAAGAGGACGCCAATTCCGAAGAGTTGGATGGGCCCGAGGACCCCATGTATCAGGAAGCCGTCCGCGTGGTTCTGGATATGGGCAAGGCGTCCACGTCCACGCTGCAACGGCGCTTGCGTCTGGGCTACGGCCGCGCCGCGCGCATCCTGGATGCCATGCAGCGCGACGGCATTATCGGTCCGCCTGACGGCAGCCGCCCGCGCGAAGTATTGAAGCGCCCGGACTGGCTCGCCGAAGTAGAGAATCAACTAAGATAGGTAAGAAAGATTAGTAAAACATGCTACGCCGTATTCTTCTGGCCCTGACTCTGGCCACAACCGTATTCGCCGCGCTGCCTCCGGGCCGGCCCCTGGCTGACGTCCCCATTCCCCAATCTGGCGGCCAGAAGTTGGATCTGAAGCAATATCGCGGTAAGGCGCTTGTGTTAGCGCTCATCTCAACCGATTGTGAGAATTGCGATCACGCTGTCGATTTCCTGAAGATCATCCAAAGCGAATCCGCATCGCAAGGACTCCAGGTAGTTGCCGCTGCCGGCGGTCCAGAGGCGGCAAAATCAATCGTGTCCTTTGGAACCCTGCACAAGCCAAACTTCCCGCTCGGATATTTGGACAGGGCGTCGTTACTGAAGCTGGCAAACCTTAAGCCCGGCGACCGTCCGTTCGTGCCCATCCTGATGTTTGTCGACGCCAAAGGCATAGTGCGCGTCCAGCTTCACGGCGACGACCCTCTCATGAGCAAGATGGAGGTTGCCATCCGCGGCACCGTCCGCGAGCTGCTCAAGGAGCCGGGGATCGTAAAGAGCGGGAAACCCTAGCTGTCACGGCGCGGCGCTAGGCGGCACGCGGCGCTTGGTCGCTTGCTCGAACGCATAAGCGATCGCAATCAATTTCGGCTCACTGCACGCCATCCCCGTGAAACTGACTCCAAACGGCGCCGGCCGCGCGCGGAAGCCATCGGGAAAGGGCCGCGCCCCCGTGTTTGGAATCATACCAAAGGGAACCGTCACGGTCGGATAGCCCGGCTTGGCCGCAATGGCGGCTCCGTTCGGACCGGGAAACAGCAGTGCGTCAAGCTGGTGCTGCTTCATCGCGGCGTCGATCCCGTTCGTGCCCGCCAGCAAAATGTCTTTCGCGCGATCGGCCTGGTAGCGCGCGCGGTCCGCATCCACATCCATCTCATCGGAGATATCCAGCAAGGCCTGTCCGTACTTGATCGCACCGGCCGCTTGATGCTCCAAGTTGAATTTGCGCAGCTCCGTGAGGGTCTTTACGGGCGCGCTCGGTCCCAGTGAGGCCAGCCACTGGTTGAAATCCCGCTTCATGCCGTACTTAAAAACCGTGGAGCAACCCGCGTCCCTGCCCTTCCCGCTCTGGCAGGTATTCCACGTGAGCAAGTGGTTGCGCAGATCGTCCGCAATCACGCTCGGAATGTCCGCCGGATCGACGATCACCGCGCCCTGTTGCTGGAGCACCGCAATCGCGTCGTCCATCACTTCTCTTTGCGCGGCGGTCAAGGCTTCGTTGAAATAGAACTGACGCGGAATGCCGATGCGCGCCCCGCGCAAACCTTCGCGACGGAGGAAGCGGGTGTAGTCGCGGCCTGGCGGCGGCATGCAGGCTCGCGTGGCCGGGTCCGCCGGATCCGGCGACGGCCCTTCCAGTACGCCCAATAGGATCGCCGCGTCTGTCACGCTCTTGGCGATGGGGCCGGGCGTGTCCTGGTCGGCCGTGATGGGAATCACGCCGCGGCGGCTGATGCGGCCCACCGTGGGCTTGATGCCTACCAGCATGTTCCGGCTGGCAGGATTCAGAATCGACCCCGAAGTCTCCGTCCCCACATTCGCGGCCCACAAATTCGCCGCTGTTCCCACAGCCGAGCTGGAACCGCCGGAGTCCAACACGGGCCGCCCGTCGGCAAGACCCTCCCGCGGGTCGCGACGGGGATCATAAGGATTCATCCCGTAGCCGCCGAGCGCGCTGTAGTTCCCAGGCATCGGAGTGGGCGGCCCAGCCACCCAGTTCGCCAACTCCGTCAGCGTGGTCTTGGCGATGATCACCGCGCCACCGTCGCGCAGGTTCTTCACCAGCGTCGCTTCATAACTTGGCACAAAGCCGTCGAAGGCCAGCGCGCCTCCGGTGGTCGGCATGTTGGTGGTGTGGATGTTGTCCTTCACGGCGATCGGGATTCCGTGGAGCGGGCCCCGCGCCTTGCCTTGAGCCCGTTCGCGATCGCGGGCATCGGCCTCTTTCAATGCATCACGGTTGACTGTGATCGCCGCATGGAGCTTGTCCTCGTAAATCGCGATGCGCGTCAGATACTGCTGAACCAGGGCGTGTGATGTGGTCCGCCCCGAGCGCATCGCAGCCTGCATCTGCGGAATGGTCGCTTCGACAACGTCAAAGGGCCGCTGCGCCTGGCCGCTGCAAGTCAGGCTTACCGTGAATAACAGAAGCACCCGGCGCATACGGCAATGATGGCACACGCTACAGTTCGAATTTGATGCCCTGCGCCAATGGGAGTTCACCGGACCAGTTCACTGTCACCGTCTGTCTGCGCATGTAGGCTTTCCACGCATCGCTGCCCGATTCGCGCCCACCTCCGATTTCCTTCTCGCCTCCGAACGCACCGCCGATCTCCGCGCCACTGGTGCCGATGTTGACATTGGCGATCCCGCAATCGCTGCCGCGTGCGCTCAAGAAGGTTTCCGCGGCTTGCAAGTTCGACGTGAAAATCGCCGAGGACAAGCCCTGCGGTACGTCATTGTGCATGGCGATGGCTTCATCAAGCGTATCGAATTCCAGCAAGTACAACACGGGCGCGAAGAGCTCTTCTTTAACCACCACCATATCCGGCCGCGCATACACCAGCGCTGGTTCTACAAAACAGCCACCCAGGCTCCGGCCACCATACACTATGTGCCCGCCTTCTCCGCGGGCGCGCTCTAAACCGCGCTCCATCGCAGCCACGGCTTCGCTGTCGATCAGCGGTCCCATCAACGTCACCGGATCAGACGGATCGCCAATGCGAATTTGCCTGTATGCGGCAACTAGTCTATCGGTCACACTCCGCGCGATGCCTCTCTGTAGGAACAGCCTGCGAATCGAAGTACAGCGCTGCCCCGCCGTGCCCACTGCGCCGAACAACACGGCGCGCACCACCAGATCCGGATCGGCGTCATCCATCACGATCACGGCGTTGTTTCCGCCCAGTTCCAGCAGACTCCTCCGCATGCCTTGCGCAATGAGGGGCGCGATACGCTTACCCATGGCAGTCGAACCCGTCGCGCTGATCAAAGGGACGCGGGGATCGCGCACCAGCCTGTCTCCCACAATGTCCCCGCTTCCGATCACCAGATTCAGCACCCCTTGCCAGCCCTGGCGTTCCAGCACTCGATTGCAGATATGTTGCACCGCGATCGCCGTCAGTGGCGTCTTGCTCGACGGCTTCCACACCACCGTGTCGCCACATACTAATGCGATAAGCGCGTTCCAGCTCCACACCGCGACGGGAAAATTGAAGGCGCTAATCACACCCACGACACCCAGCGGATGCCACTGCTCGTACATGCGATGTCCCGGGCGCTCGCTGTGCATGGTCAGACCATGAAGCTGCCGTGAAAGACCCGTGGCGAAGTCGGCGACGTCGATCATCTCCTGCACTTCGCCCTTTCCCTCGGCGAGAATCTTACCCATTTCAAGGGTGACCAGTGTTCCCAGTTCGTCTTTGGCCAGTCTTAGTTCGTTACCGATCTCACGGACGATCTCTCCGCGCCGCGGGGCGGGCAGCAACCGCCAGCGTTCGAAGGCGGAAGCAGCCGCACGCAAGACATCCTCATAGTCTTGTTCCCCGGCCGTGCGCACGCGTCCCAGTTCGCTCCCGTTGGCAGGGTTGATTGACGTGATTTCCACGCCGCCGGGATTGCCGATCCAGGCTTGGCCGCAAACTCCCGAGTGCGTCTTATGCAGGATTTGATCGAGAAGGCTCATGCCGCCAATTTCGCAAATCCGGAGGGTCCCGTGGTGAAGCTGTGTCCGAGCGCCCCGGCGGCGGCTTCGATGCGGCCGATGACTTCCGACTGGAAAATCGGATCGAGCCACTGGCCGTGACCGTTCACGGCGGCGACCCAGAGGGCCGCATCCCGAGTGGTCGCGCCGCGCGGCTTCACGCTGCGCACGTGCAGCGCGTCGCCGATGAGATCCCGTCCGCTGGCCTCGATGGCAATCCGCGCCAGTTCCTGGGGATCGCAGGGCAGCAGCGGCGCGAGCGTCGCGTAAGTCTCAATGCCGGCGCCGCGAAGTGCGCGAACGGCCGCGAGCCGCTCGGCAATGGGCGCGCAGTGCGGTTCGTACAACCGGCGCACTTCCTCACGGTTGGTCGTAATGGAAAAGCTCACCCGTAACACTGTGCGGCGGGCCAGCGCGCGCAACAAAGCCAGGTCGCGCAAGATCAACGTTCCGCGAGTTTGCAGCGCGAACACGCGAGGCGGCGCCATGGTCAGTGCGTCGAGAATGCGCGGCATCATCCGCTCCCGTTCTTCCGCCGGCTGGTAGGGATCGACGAGCGGCGAACAGTAGATGCGCTGATGATTCCGCAATTCGCGCCGCAGCAATTCGTCAGCATTGCTCTTAAACGTGGTGAACTGTCCCCAGCGTTGCCAGTCCTCCGGTTTCAATCCGCCTTGCACGCGCATCGTGGGGACATAGCAATATGTGCAGCCAAAGGTGCAGTTACGCGCGGGGGTCAACGAGTGTGTGAAGCCCGCCTCGGCGATGAACCCCGACGTGGGACTCAGGACGGTTCGCGCGGTTATTCCGCCGCGGATTTCGACTCGACGAGTTTGCACACATCCTCGACGAACTGTTCCAGCGGCTTGACGCCCATGTCGGCGTGTTTGCGATGGCGCACGGAAACCGTACCTGCCTCGGCCTCGCGATCGCCTACGACCAGCATGTAGGGGACTTTCTGCAACTGCGCTTCGCGAATCTTGAGATTCACCTTCTCCTTGCGGTCGTCCAAATGCGAGCGCAGCCCCGCGGCTTGCAGGCGCGTGTGCACGGTCCGCGCGTATTCCTGCTGCCGGTCCGTAATTGGCATCACCACCACCTGCACCGGAGCCAGCCACACCGGGAACGCACCCGCGTAGTGCTCGACCAGCGTGCCAAAAAAACGCTCAATACTCCCGTAGAGCGCGCGATGCACCATCACGGGCTGATGCCGCTTGCCGTCCTCGGCAACGTATTCGAGCCCGAAGCGCTGCGGCAGTGTGAAATCGAACTGAACCGTGGAGAGCTGCCACTTGCGACCCAGCGCGTCGAGCAGTTTCACGTCGATCTTGGGTCCATAGAAGGCGGCTTCATCGGCCATCACCGGGGCGTTGATGCCAAGACGCCCGACCGCTCTCTGCAGCGCACTTTCGGCAAGCTGCCACAAATCCGCCGTGCCATCGTACTTGCCGCTGGCGCCGCCGTCCCAGGTGGAGATCTCGGCCTCGTAATGCTCAAAGCCGAAGACCTTCAACGTATCGAGCGCGAACTCCAGGCAGCTTACCACTTCGTCTTCCACCTGTTCAGGAGTGCAGAAAATGTGGGCGTCGTCCTGCGTGAAGCCGCGCACGCGCAGCAAGCCGTGCATGGTGCCGCTGCGTTCGTAACGGTAAACGGTGCCGAGTTCGCCCAACCGCACTGGCAGCTCACGATAGCTGCGCAGCCGGTCACGGTAAATCAAAATGTGTCCCGGACAGTTCATCGGCTTCAGGCGGTATTCCGCGTCGTCGAGCTCCATGCCCGCGAACATGTTTTCAGCGTAGTGGCTCAGGTGGCCCGAAGTCTTCCACAGATCCGCGCGCATCACATGCGGCGTGTAGACCAGGTCGTAGCCGCGCGCCAGGTACTGATCGCGCATCCAGTCTTCAATGATCTTGCGCACCCGCGCGCCCTTGGGATGGAAGAAGATCAACCCCGGTCCGGCCAATTCTTGAATACTGAACAGGTCCAGTTCCTGGCCCAGCTTGCGATGATCCCGCTTCTTGGCCTCTTCGAGCTTGGCCAGATAATCGTCGAGTTCTTTTTTGGTGAAGAACGACGTCCCGTAGATGCGCTGCAACTGCGCGTTCTTCTCGTTGCCCTTCCAATACGCGCCGGCTATGGAAAGCAGCTTGAAGGCTTTGATTTTCTTGGTGGACGGCACGTGCGGCCCGCGGCAGAAGTCGATGAAGTGCGATCCCAGCGAGTATTCGGAAAATATGGCATCCGCCTTTTCCGTGATCAGTTCGCACTTCATGGGCTGGTCGCCGTAGAGCTTCAGGCCCTCTTCCTTGGGCATGTACTTGCGCTCGTAGGGCAGGTCGCCGGCCTGCAGCTCCCACATCTTCTTCTCGATCTTTTCCAGATCCTCGGGCGAGAACGGCTGCGGGCGCTGGAAATCATAATAGAACCCGTTCTCAATCGCGGGACCAATGCCGAGCTTGGTCTCGGGAAACAACTCCAGCACGGCCGCGGCAAGAAGATGCGCGGACGAATGGCGATACACCTCCAGCGCCTCGGGATTCTTAGGCGTGAGAATCTGCAGCGACGAATCGGCTTCAAAGGGACGCTTCAAATCCCACAGATTGCCGTTGACCTTGGCGACCAGCGCGTCATCGGCCAGACGAGTGCTGATGGAACGCGCAACATCGATGGGCGCCGCGCCCGCCGCGACGCTCTGGACACTTCCGTCGGGAAGGGTTACCTGGAATTGGCTCATGAATAATCTCAGGTTACCAAACGAACCCAAGCGGCCTGGCCGAAGCCGGGCGACGGGCATCAGTTGGAGAATCGCACGCACACTGGCAACGGCTTGGCGAGGAGTAGAGATAACTGGCTGACAAATCGAGAACTGAAACGCGGCGAGGAGACGTGATGGACAAGCGGCCACACGCAGCAACCAACGGGGGAGCCAGTTTGATCAATATACAGATAGATGTATACTTGTATAAGTGGAGCGGAGCCCTAAAACCGTCAGGTGGGTTGGGCCGGCGCGGCGGGACTTGAAGACGTTTCCCAAAGCCGTCCAACGCCGGATTGGCCAGGCTCTTTACGCGGCGCAGTGTGGCGAGGAGTACCCGACGGTGAAGGCCCTCAAGGGCTTTGGCGGCCGCTCCGTGCTTGAGATTGTCGCGGACCATGAGAGCGATACATGGAGGGTGGTGTATACCGTTCGCTTTGCCGATACCCTCTACGTTCTTCATGCGTTCCAGAAGAAATCGAAGAAGGGCATCGCTACGCCGAAAATAGAGCTGGAACTGATCCAAAAGCGCTTGGCGGCCGCCGAACGAGACCACAGAGAAAGGCAGAACTGACCATGACCAAGAAACCCAAATCCACGCCGGTTCGCATTACCGAGAGCAGCGGCAACGTATTCGCCGACCTTGGTCTGGCCAATCCCGAGCAGGAATTGCTGAGGGCCCGGCTCACCCTGCAAATCTACCGGACGATCAAGCATCGCAAGCTTACGCAGATGCAGGCCGGTGAAGTTCTCGGTATCAAGCAACCGCACGTTTCCAGTCTGATGCGCGGCCAGTCTGGGGTGTTTTCCGTCGAGCGCCTCATGGACTTTCTGAGGGCGCTTGGCCACGATATCGAAATCGCCGTCACTACCACCCGCAAGGAACACGGCGAGATGGTTGTCACGCTCCGGTAAAAGAGCAGAGATAACCGGCTGACAAATCGAGGGTTCAAGCGGCGCGCGGAGACGTGGTTGACAAGCCGCGGCGCACTCCGTTGCAGGTGGTGTTTCTGGCTACATGATTCGTCTAAGGCATCGTAAATAAATAACCTTTACATCTACCATCTTGATGTGATATCACGTTGGAGATGGACACCGATGCCCAACTTGCTCAGTACTTTGCTGGCATGTGGCCGCATCTGGACGAACACGCCCGCCGTCTGGTGGCGGCCAGCA
>CAMAVI010000017.1 GCA_945861625.1 Candidatus Sulfopaludibacter sp. SbA3 | reverse complement strand
ACACTCAGATTAACGGAACAATAAACCGATTCCACCAACCCACAACGCGGGCGTCGCACACCCCATCTGGCCGGGCCGATGGCATTCCTGGCAATCCTTCGCCAGAATAGGCAGTACGTCGCGGTGAAAAGTGATGCTGCCTGGGGGGTCAGCCGCGAAAAGTGACGCTGCGGTCATGGTTACCGCCAGCGATGTCATCGACGACAGGCGCAACATAAACCACCGCCTTCCTGCGTATGGAAGACCTTAAGGGAGCGGCGGCGTACAACTTGCCGCCGCTGAGCAGGAGAGGCTAATCACCCCGCTCGATAGGTCGGGGAACCTACCCCCCAAGCTCACCAATGCTCGCTTGAGCGACTGCTTGCCATTTAAAGAGCACTTGTTGTTCCACTCGGTAAGTGACGGAAGGGATGGCCCCGGCGGGTTCGCGCGGAACAGGAATCCTGAGTGCACTCGCCCACTGCTGAGTGGGATCGCGCAGCCTGGGGAGGAGCGTCTCATATGCTCAGGACCGGGCAGGGCGCATGCCGGACGATGGGGTACAGGTGTGACCACATGCGGCCGAAAGTGTTCTGCGTCCGGCCGCGGCCAGTGACAATCAGGTCCGCGCCCAGGCGGCGCGCTTCCTCGGCGATTGCCGCGGCCACGGGTCCATCCAGAATGGCGAGCGGGGCATCTGTACCGGCACGCGCCTGGATTTCGGCCACCCGTTCCTTCGCCGCGGCGATCATGTCCTCGCGATACACACCGAAGGCGGTCTCCGCGTCGACCGGCGGCATTTCCAAAACGTACGCCAGACGCAGGCGCGCTCCGTAGGATGCAGCGAGCGCGGATGCAGCGCGCACCACAGTCTCCGCTTCGTCGCTGCTATCCACGGCTGCCAGCACGGACTTGTACGGGCCGGGCGCGATTCCGGTCAGATGCGACACAGTCCACACCGGTACCGTCATGTCGTGCAGGACCTTCGCGGTCACCGATCCCAGCAGCAGCCGCCGCATCGGGCCTCGACCGTGGGTTGGCAGCATGACCAGATCGGCGCCTTGGCTTCGATGGGTCTGGCGGCGATCGCTGCCCACCGGCTAGGCGGCATCGTACCCGTGGGAGCGATTTTCAAGGCTTCCATCAAAATCGGGCAGGCGAGGGTGGGCAGGCATCGCGGAGATGTCCCGCCTGCTGTCGATGGGCCGCGACGAGTGATTTCCTAGCCGCCACTCCGCTCCCAAAAAGAAGTAAACTGAGAAACCGGGTTATCCGAATGAGCAAACCTTCATCGAAAGTCGGTGCAGTCGTCCGCGTTTCACTGGGGAACTTCCTGGAGATGTACGACTTCATGGTCTTTGGCTACTACGCCGCGGCCATCGGGCGCGCGTTCTTCCCGACCAAGAACGAATATGCGTCGCTGATGCTCTCGCTGATGACGTTCGGTACGGGCTACTTGATGCGTCCCCTGGGTGCCATCATTCTGGGCGCGTATATCGACCATCACGGGCGGCGCAAGGGCCTTCTGCTGACGTTGGGGCTGATGGCCGTGGGGACGCTCTCCATCGGCATCATGCCAGGGTACGAGACCATCGGCCTGTTCGCGCCTTTGTTGGTCGTGCTGGGCCGTCTAGTGCAGGGACTTTCGGCAGGAGTTGAAATTGGCGGAGTCAGTGTGTATTTAGCGGAGATCGCCACGCCGGGACGCAAGGGATTCTTTGTCGCCTGGCAATCGGGCAGCCAACAGGTGGCGGTGATCTTCGCGGCGCTGATCGGCCTGACGCTTTCGGCCACGCTGCGTCCAGAGGAGATGGCCGGTTGGGGCTGGCGCATCCCGCTGCTGATCGGTTCCATACTGATTCCGTTCCTGCTGTTTTTGCGGCGCTCGCTCACCGAAACCGACGAATTTGCCGCGCGCAAGCATCGTCCCAAGTCCGGCGAGATCTGGCGCACGGTAATGTCCAACTGGCGGCTGATGATCCTGGGCATGATGCTCACCACCACCACAACGGTGACCTTTTACATGATCACGGCGTACATGCCGACGTATGGGAACAGCGTCCTGCACCTGTCGGTGAAGAGCAGCATGCTGGTGACGCTGTGCGTGGGAGTCTCGAATTTTATTTTTCTGCCCACGATGGGCGCGCTGTCGGATAAGATCGGGCGCCGGCCGCTGCTGCTGACGTTCTCCACCATCGCGCTGATCACGCCGTACCCGATCCTGTTGTGGCTGGTGAGCGCGCCGTCATTTGAGCGGCTGCTGGCTGCCGCACTGTGGTTTTCGATGATCTTTGGCAGCTATAACGGCGCGATGGTTGTGTACCTGACGGAGATTATGCCTGTCGAGGTGCGCGTCTCCGGCTTTTCTTTCGCCTACAGCCTGGCGACGGGAATCTTCGGAGGCTTCACGCCGGCGGTGTCGACCTACCTGATCCACGTCACCGGTAACCGCGCGATGCCGGGCTTGTGGCTTTCCTTTGCGGGTTTAATGGGCCTGACGGCAACGCTAGTGCTTACTTCGAGCCATTTCGTACGCCGAACGAAGCAGAGCGGCAGAGCGGTAAATGCCGTGCACGAACTTCCCGTAGGGTAAGGTTAGAAACAAACCCAGCACCACTCCCAGGTGTACGCGCAGGAGCGTGCCCATGGCCGGGGATTCGCGCAAGGCAAGCAGCAGCAGGCCCGTCAGGCTGGTCAGAAACAGCAGCACGAGGAAAGATACATCCGTGCCGTCCTGCTTGGCATCCACGATGGCCGGGTCGCGGCGGCGCTTGAGCGCGTAGAGGCCCACGGGTCCAACCAACAAGCCGATCCCACCTAGCGTACCCAATATGACGGGGGCGCTGAGATACGGATGGGGCGCAACGCTGCCCGCAAAGTGATAAATGGCGGCGACGGTCGTGGATGCCAGGCACAACAGAAAGCCGTAGAACGTGAAGTGATGAAAGATCCGGCGGGCCTGTGAGTGCTCTTCATCCGGGTAGGTGCAACCCGCTCCGCTGCTGGAGAGGTTCTTTAGTGCGAGTACGTCGCGTGCCGCTTGCATCCACGCGCTCACTCCCGGCAGTCTTTCCCCGGACTCCTTCCAGAAGCGCCGGACTCCAGCGGCGTACACAATGGCGATGTACGCGGAGATCGCGCTGAAGACGGCTACCATCGTTTCGTGCGGGATGATGCCGTAGAAGTTCGCGCCGGTGGCGTCGCTTGCTCCGGCGAGCAGGAGCACGACCGCGAATCCGATGGCCACCGCCAGCCATCCGCTGACGCGAACGTAGGCGGGCCAGGCGTATTGTTTGTACGACTCGGCGCGGATTTCGGCGAACACCTTGGGCACGTTCACGGCGAATTCATGGGGCGGGGCAAACTGGCAGGCGTAGTAACACTCCGCGCAGTTGTGGCACAGGTTGGCCAAGTAGCGGACATCGGCCGGCGTGAAGCTGAGCCGCTGCTCCATGGCCGGGAATACGGCGCAATATCCCTCGCAATAACGGCAGGAGTTACAAATAACGAGGAGCCGTTCCCCTTCGGCAATCCGGCTGTCGCTCATTTGGTTAGTGCGCGGCACGGGCAGCTTCCTTTCCGGCGATCCGCCCGAAGACAGATCCGATGGTCATGCCTAGTCCCGCCAGGTAACCCTTGCCGACGATGTTGCCGGCCATGATCTCGCCTGCCGCGAAGATATTGGGGCTCGAGTTGCCGTTGATCCGCACCTCGGCTTTCTCATTCACGCGCACGCCGAGATAGGTGAACGTAATCCCGGGCCGCAACGGATAACCGTAGTACGGAGGCTTGTCGATCGCCTGCGCCCAATGCGATTTCGGGGGAGTCAGGCCTTCGGTACGGCAATCATCCAGGGTCTGGTGATCGAAGGAGCCGGGCCGTACCGTAGCGTTGTACGCTTGCACTGTGTTCTCAACAGTTGCCGCGGGCAGGCCTAGCGCGGACGCCAGCTCGCCGATGGTATTCGCCGTGATCGGAGGAAACACAGACGGCATGAAGCGTCCCATGGCCTTGGAATCGATGATTGAATAAGCGATCTGATCCGGTTGCTGCGCGACCAAACGGCCCCAGATGGCGTAGCGCTTGGGCCACAGGTCTTCGCCCTCATCGTAGAAGCGCTCGCCGAATTTGTTGACGACGATGCCGAGGGGGACGCAATCCAGGCGCGTCACGATGCCGCCGTCGAACTTAGGCGCGCGGCCATCAATGGCGACGGCGTGACATTGCTTGGGATCGGCGACCGATTCGGCGCCGTTGTCGAGCAGCAACCGCAGCAGCTTGCCTTTGTTGTAGGGAGTGCCGCGGATGATAAAGTTACGCGCGGCTTCGCCCCAGGCTTCTTCGAGCCACTCTAGATTGGATTCGAATCCGCCCGAGGCGACGACTAATGCCTTGGCGCGGAACTCCGCCGGTTTGCCTTCGAGCAGCATCTGGCCGCTGTGGAACCGGCCGTCGCGAATGTCAACGTCCGTGACTTCGGCGTTGTACAGCACGCTGATGCCGCGCTTTTTGGCAGCCTGGTAATACGCGTTCATCAGGGCCTTGCCGCCGCCCAAAAAGAACGCGTTGGTGCGGCCCAGGTGCAGTGTCCCACCGAGAGAGGGCTGGAAGCGCGCGCCTTGATTCTTCATCCATTGATTGGCGTTGGGGGATTCGCGAATCACCAGGCGAGCCAGATGCTCCGTGGTGAGGCCTCCGGTGACGCGTAGCAGATCGGCGTAATATTCGTCTTCCGGATAAGCGTCCGTCAGCACATCGGTGGGCGCGGTGTGCATGCAGCGCATGTTGCGCGTGTGGCGGCTGTTGCCTCCGCGATACTCAAACGGCGCGCATTCGAGCACGGTCACGGAGCGGCCGGCCTCGCGCGCGGTCAGCGCGGCACACAGCGCGGCGTTGCCGCCGCCGATGACCATGACGTCAGATTGTATGAGTGTTTGTTCCACGAGCCGAATAAAATCAAGAGACGGCACACCATGGCATCAAATTGCGGCGGGAAACCGCGCAGAGAAGTGGCCGTGCGAATTTACAATGATAGCAAGAGGGGTGGGATGTCCCATAGGCGCCGGCACACGCCGGCCTGAGAAGAAATGTGGCGTTGCGGGCGGCCGGGGCTTCCCCATCCATTCTTGGCAGCGCACAACGCAAACGAACCTGCTGTGCGTTGGTCGCCGTGCGTTTCCACAACCGCCGATGATTCAAACGGCCGCTTGGCGGGGGGCGTAGGATCGCTGGATGGCGTCCTTTATTGAACCCGCCTTGCGGAGCCGCTCTCTGATCGCCGGGCCAACTGCTCGCCCGGCGGAAATGAAACCGGTTTCAAACGTCTCCCGCCGCCGCCATCTCGGAAGTGACGGCGTATGGCTTTCAAGGCCGACGGGAGTTCAGCACCACTGCAATGCAACGCTTCCTGGCCAGGAAGTTTCTTGCTTTGAGCGTAACAGGGCGCGCCAAGAGAATTGCCGCAAATAACTGATTCGGGGAGGAAAATGGCGTGTGACTCAGTGGAAGATGAGGCGACGAGTGCGGCACCATGAATCCGGTGGGCCAAAGAATTGCGGGGACACTGCTGTGAACCGGTTAAAGAGAGGCCGCACCATAAGATAGCCCGCAGTGTCCCCAATTCTTTGGGAGGCTGACTTCGACTATCCTCAAAGCAGTGCGTCCGCTGGTCATTCTGGTTATTGTGATTCTCGCGGGTTGCTCGTCCGCGCCCGAAGTCCCGCTCGATGCCACCAAGGAAGCCGGGTATCGCGATGCCGTTGAGCAACTGGCGCCGCTGGTGCGAGAAGCCGACGCCGCATTCGCCAACCACAAGCCCGACGAAGCGGCGGCTCTGATCAAAAAAGCCGAGCCGTTGGCGAAACGAGTGATCTCCGTTCCACATCCGACCGTAGAGGCTGCCCATGCCGCGTCCGATCTCGACGATCTGTACGGGCGGATGCTGCTTTCCAACCGCCACTACGGCTATGCCCGTTTGTTGTTTCAGAAGAATCTGGCGCGCTGGAAGTATTGGCAGCCGCCGACGCCCGAGTCGGCGCGGCGCCTGCAACAGGCGCGGGGCGCGATCGCCGAGTGCGACCGGCACATCGCGGAATAGCGCATTTTATTTTTTCATCAGCGTGTCGTCGGAAATACCCACGCGGGTGGGAACCTGGCGCAGATTCGCGGAAAAGGCCCCGGATTCACCCGTCATGCGTACCCAGATGATCTGTGGCGCGCCCCTGCCAAACTGGACTTCGACGGGCGCGTCCGCCGCGAAATCTTCAGTGACGCCGGTCTGGGTGATGGTTCCGGAAAGAGTTACGGCGGGCGCCGCTCCTTTGATGGCGTACTGCAGTTTCCACGCGGGAACGCCAGTCGAATAAACCCAGTTATCGAAATACATATCCACGGCATCCGCCGAAAAACTGGACGGGCGGAACTCGCCAACCATGGCGCGAAAGTCCTCCGTGGTTACGGATTTCATTGCATAGCGCCGCCTTAGTTCCGCGAGCAGTTTGAGAAATGCCGTGTCCCCCATTCTCCGGCGCAGCATGTGCAGGATCCACGTGCCCTTGTTGTAGGTGATGACGCGCCATGCGGCATTGGAAGAAGTGGGCAAGCGGTCCCCCCATACGATCGGCGCCACCGCTTCAAACACCGCGCCATTTTCGTCCTTACTCAAAAGTTCATCGCGGTACCCGTTCAAGACTTTCTCCATTTCCTTTACACCGCGTTTCTTTTCCAGAAACAGCAGCGCGGAATAGCTGGAGAACGCCTCCATGAGCCATTCATCCTTGGGGCCGCCAGGCGTCACTACACCGCCCCACCACTGGTGCGCCACTTCGTGCGGCACCATCAGATCGGAATTAAACGTGTTTTCCTTGGCGTTGCGTAGCGCGATGGGCCGCTCGGAAGGTTCAATGTAGGCGAAAGTAGAAAGATACACCAGGCCCGGGAAACCTTGTCCGAAGGTGCCTGGTATGGGCGCAACGGTCAGCGTCTTCATCACGGGAGGCCCAAACAAGCCCGTGAAGAATTCAAGCGACGCGGAGAGATCTTCCGAGACAGCGCGCAATCGGCCCCGGGGATCCGGCTCCGGCGCCACCGCCGGCATTTGATCGCCGAGCAGGCGCGGCCCGTCGCGTGGCCGGCGCGGATTCAAGGGCACCGGAGGAGCCGGCGTCAGCAAGACTACTTTCGGCCGCAGGGCGTCTTCGAGATTGCGATTCCCGTAAACTTCAAAACTAACGCCGGCGGCAGTGCCGGTAATCTTCTCATACACGCCCAGGTTGAATCCCGCGGCCGCGATGGGGACGGACACGCGGCGGTGCGTGACACGCACGTCTCCCTCCACGCGGTCCTCCACGGCATCTCCGGCGGACACCAGAGTCAGGCGCCGGGGATAGCGGAAGGTGAGGTCATAGGTGGCGAATTCCGTGTCCACGTGGGGATACCAGGTGCCGCGGGCGCTGACGAAAAACACGCCGTCGCCGCGCGTGGTAATCACGTCGCCTTGATGCTCGAATTCAAATTCATGTTCGCTCCCGGCCGCCAGCGCATCCGCCGCTACGGCCAGAACTTCGCCCTCTTGCCGGCTGATCGTGACGCGAGCTCCGGGCGCGTCGTCACGCAGAATTTCCGCCGGCGCTCCATCAATGCGCGCGGCGCGAATCTGCATCGCCCGCGTGATTTCAAAGGGAAAGGAGCGGGCCGGATTCGGACCCACGCGCACGGTAACCCGGGTGACCGCGCGCACGCCGAGTCCGCCGCCGTCTCGCGGCGCGATCTCCGCTTGAATGCGGTAATTTGACAGCGTGAAGTCCCGAATGACGGCGGCCGGTTTCCCCGCCGGATTGGCCCGCGCGACCGCGCGCGGCAAAAAGTCGGTCCACACGTTAAAACCATTGCGATCGACGAGTTTTCCGGAGGCATCTCCGCGTTGCCGCACGACGACATGGTGCCCGGAGCGCGCGTCCATGACGACGTCAAAGATTCCCAGCGTTTTACCGCTGACGGCCAAGAGCGTGAAGCCGGTTTCCACCGGACGAGCCGCCAGCAGGTCCCCAATGACCCGCACTTGCAGCGGCTGCATGATATTGGAAATCACAGGCGTCCACTGTTGCGCCAGGACCGCCCCCATCTCGGCGGACTTCTTAGCCGCGTTCTCCCCTTCCAGCAGACTTTCGCGCAGGCGGGCTCCGGAGCCATCGGTGAATACCATCAGAGCCACGCTGACGTGCTCGTCCAGGTTCGGCGATTGCGTGAAGGAGGCCAGCGACTGCCGTTCGGCGCGCGTGGGAGGAATGATGATCACTTCGCCGTCGCCGCCTTCCACGTCGGTCGTGAACAATGCCGAAAGCCTTTGTCCTTGAACCGGTTTGGAAAAAATCAGGTAGCCGTCGTTCAGATACAGACGGACGTCGTCCTTGGTGAAATTGAAATCGCGGACGCGATAGCACTCCGCTGGGTCGAGTCCGGCTTCTCGAATCTGCCGCGCCAGTTCCGCGGCGTTAGGCGCGGGTAATTGGTAAGCCCAGACCGGCGTAAGCGCGAGGAATGCAAGAAGAAAACGGGGCACAAAATCAGTTTAATACCACCGGTCAGCGCGCAAGCGGACCGGCTAAATGAACATCTCTTCGTCGGCGTGGGCTTTGGCGGGGTCGGGGCGGCCACGCAGCAGGAAAGTAAGCGCCGTCTTAATGCCGGTGGCCACGCCCTGTATTTGCATGATCGGTTTGACCACGCCACCTTCGACCATCGCGACCGTGCGTTGCGCGCGGGTCATTGCGTCATCGAGTACCAGTTCGGCGCGGTCCAGTTGAATACGGGCGCGGGTGGCGGCATCTTCCAAAAGTTCATCCACGCGATTCACCTGCTTGCGCGTGGTCTCCAGAATCTCGCTGGTCTTGGATGTGATGTCGGCGATCTGCTTGCGGCTGTCCTCTATGGTCTGGCGGGAGGTTTCGAGCAAACTCTCGATCTTGGGCATGAGCCGCTGCGTGTTTTGCTGCATGCCTCGCGTAGCCTTGTAGATACCGAACAGAAATCCGGCCTGGATCAGCAGAGCCGCCGCCGCGACGCACACGAACACCGTCATCACGGTGAGAAGGGTTTGCTGGTCCATGCGGAAATCCGATCGCTATTCCGGAGTCGGCTGAGTTACGGTATCGCGATAGGCTTGGCGGCCCGCGTCCACGGCCGCCGACAGGCTCTCTTTATGCCGTTGCACGGTGGTTTTGCCGCGCTCCAGGGTTTCATTGGCCTGCTCGCGGAGATCCTGGGCGCGGCGCTTGGCGAGATCGGCGCTTTCGGCTGCTTTCGACAGCAGGAAATCGCGGGTCTCAGCCCCCGACTTCGGAGCAAACAACACCCCCGCAGCGACTCCCAGTCCCAGTCCCAAGAAAAAGAATGACAGTTTGCTATCTTCGTCCATATCTCTATAACTCCTTTGCACTCTCAGCATATCAGGACTTGCGCAACACCGACGCGGCTTGCGCGGCGCGCGCGAAGGCCGCTTCCATCTCCGCGCGGGATTGCAGGTTGTGGCGCAGTGTCTCCAGCCGCGCAATCGCCGCCTGAAGAACGCCGTCAATCTCCGCGGTATTCGTCGAAAAAATATCGCGCCAGATATCGTAGGGGCTGAGGGCGAGCCGGGTCATATCCTTGGCCGCCGGACCCGCGACATTCGCCGCGCCCGGACACTCGTCGATCAGGGAAGCCAGCGCGGTGGAGAGCAACTGCGGCAAGTGCGAGATCAGCGCGACCAGCCGGTCGTGCTCGGCCGGATCCAGCTTCACGAGGCGCGCGCCGATCTTCGCGATCCACGCTTCCAACTGTTCGTCGGCGTCGCTGAGTACATACGGGCGTCCGCGAAATAGATCCGCGTCGGCGGCTTCCACGCCGCGGGCTTCCTTACCGGCCATGGGATGTCCGCCCACGAAGCGCCCGTTGCGGATGGTTTGCCGCGCCTGTTCGACGATCGCCTGCTTGGTGCTGCCCGCGTCGGTGATCAGAGTGCCGGGACGAACGTTCGTGTCCAAGACGCCGAGGGTGTCGAGAATCCGTTCAATCGGTTGCGCGAGATAGATAACATCCGACTGGGCGGCGGCGTCCGCGAGAGGCAGAGCCTGGTCAATGACTCCGCGCTGGAGTGCGGCTTGCGTCGTGGAGGGCGAACTCACGCCGATAATCTTGCCGTCAAAACCTGCCTTGCGAATCGCGAGTGCAAAGGAACCGCCGATCAATCCTACGCCGGCGATGGTGACGACTCGCCATTCGCGGTTCACTTACGCTTTTCCTGTTGCCGGTCCAGGTAGACCTGCTGGATTTGCCGCATTTCGCGCATGATGACTGCAAAGATGTTGCGAAAGGCATCGTCGCCGAGCGGGCCGGGATTGCCGCCGGTGGCCCTGCGGATCACTTCTTCTTCCCGCTTGGGCTCCAGGATCGGAATGTGGAGGGACTCCTTCGCGCGAACGACCCCATCGACGATGGTCGCGCGCTGGTTGAGCAAGTCACGCAATTGGCTATCGATTTGGTCGATCTTGCGCCGGCATTCGGCGAGCAGCGACGTGGCATCCGTCTCAGTCATCGATCCATTCCTTCTCGCAGAGACCGGGCGAACGCTTCCAACCGCGCGTCGGATGCGTTCTCGCCGATCATGCGGACCAGCGCGCTGCCCACGACAACGCCGTCGGCAACCCGGGCTACCACTCCGGCCTGCTCCGGGGTCGATATGCCGAAGCCGGCGGCGAGCGGCAATGTGGTAACGGTTCGCATGGAAGCAAGCAACGGCTCCAGTGTATTGGACAACGCCGTGCGCTCCCCGGTCACTCCGGTTCGCGATACCAGATAGACGAAGCCCGTGGAGAATTGTGCCACGAGTTTCAGCCGTTCCGGCGTGCTGGTCGGCGCGGCGAGAAACACCGTGTCGAGCCCCGCCTTGCGCATGGATTCCACGTAAGGCGCGGCTTCTTCCACGCTCAGGTCCGTGAGCAGGCATCCGTCAATCCCGGCGGCCTTGGTGTCGCGGCCCAGATTTTCGAAGCCATAGCGCATCGCCGGATTGAGATAGGTAAACAGCAGAATGGGAATTTCCGAGGTCTTGCGGATCGTCCGCGCCATCTCGAGGACTTTGCGCAACGTGGTGCCGGCTTTCAGCGCGCGTTCCGCACCGGCTTGGATCACCGGGCCATCGGCGATGGGATCGGAGAAGGGAACACCGAGTTCGATCAGATCCACGCCGCCCCGCTCCAGCGCGGCCACAATTTGCGGCGTGCGGTCCGGCGAGGGATCTCCCGCCGTCACGTACGCGATCAACGCGGCGCGCTTCTGGTCCTTCAGCCTGCCAAAGAGCTGCTCAATTCGTGTCGGCATCAAGTTCAGGGAGGTTCTCGCGGTATATGTCGGTATCTTTGTCGCCACGTCCAGAGAGATTGACGACGAAAATCTGTCCCTTGGCGGCGGGAGCGCGCTTGATGACTTCGGCCACGGCATGCGCGGATTCAAGCGCCGGGATAATGCCTTCCGTGCGCGCTAAACGCAACGCTCCAGCGAGCGCCTCGGCGTCGCTTACGGACGTATACTCCGCGCGGTGCCGGTCATGCAGCCAGGCGTGCTCGGGGCCGACGGTGGGGTAATCGAGTCCCGCCGAAACGGAATGCGTTAACGCCACCTGGCCGTCGTCATCTTGTAAGAGGTAGCTATGGGTTCCGTGCAGAACGCCCGGCGATCCACCGGAGAATCGCGCGGCATGTTCGCCGAGCTGACCGCCGCGGCCACCCGCCTCGACGCCGATCAGGCGCACGCTGGCATCGCCGATGAATGCGTGAAATAAGCCGATGGCGTTGCTGCCGCCGCCGACGCAGGCAATGGCGGCATCGGGCAGACGCCCCTCGCGCCGCAGAATCTCAGTGCGGGTTTCCAGGCCGATGACGCGATGGAAATCGCGCACCATCACCGGATAGGGATGCGCGCCCAGCGCCGAGCCGAGCAGGTAATACGTGTCATGGACGTTGGTGACCCAGTCGCGCATGGCTTCGCTGATGGCGTCTTTCAGTGTGCGGCTGCCCGCTGACACGCCAGTTACCTTCGCGCCGAGCAAGCGCATGCGAAAGACATTGAGTCGCTGCCGCCGCATGTCTTCTTCGCCCATGTAAACAGTGCAATCCAGGCCGAACAGCGCGCACACCGTCGCCGTGGCCACGCCATGCTGGCCCGCGCCGGTCTCGGCGATGACGCGCTTCTTGCCCATACGGCGGCACAGCAGAGCTTGGCCCAGGCAATTGTTGATCTTATGCGCGCCGGTGTGCAGCAGGTCCTCGCGCTTCAGGTAGATTTTCGCGCCGCCCAGCGTTTCGCTGAGCCGCTTGGCGTAGGAGAGCGGCGTGGGACGGCCCGCGTAGTTGTGCAGCAGGTCGGCGAGCTCGGCTTGAAAGGCGGGGTCGGCGGAAGCCTCATGATAAGCGCGCTCGAGCTCTTCGAGAGGAGCCATCAGTACTTCCGGCACAAAGCGGCCGCCGTAAGGTCCGAAGTGGCCGGTGGCGTCAGGTTGCGAAGTAATCATGCTGCCTCTCCGTCTGTTCCCAATGCTGCTCTCACGAATGCTCGAATCTTGTCGTGATCCTTCACGCCGGGCGCCGTCTCCAGCCGGGAACTGGCGTCGACGCCCCACGGCCGCGCCACGCGAATGGCAGCGGTTACGTTCGACGCATCCAGCCCACCGGCCACGATGACCTTTCCGCTGACGCCGCGGGCGATCGACCAGTCAAACTGAGCGCCGTTATTTGTGCCATCGAGCAGGATCGCCTCGGCGTCTCGCGCTAAGGAAGCGTCGAGAGTTCCCGTCACGCGAAACGCTTTCCAGATGCGTGCGCCTTGCGGTCCTTCGCCGCCGTAAATCTGGGCGACGTCGAGGCGCGCCGCGCGGATCACGGCTTCTATCTCGGCGGGTTTTTCATCGACGAAGATGCCGACTTTCCAGATTTCCAGGCCTTCGCCCAATTCCGCCGCGCGCTCTGGTGCGACATAGCGCGGGCTCTTGGGGTAGAAAATAAAACCGATCGCCGATGCGCCGGCTTCCGCGGCAGTGATGGCGTCTTCGCGGCGGGTGATGCCGCAAACTTTGACCATCATGACCGCAACTCCCCTGACCGCAGATCCCCTGACCGCAGATCCTGGAGCGCGGCCGCCGGATCGGCGGATTTCATTAAGTGTTCACCAACCAGGAATGCGTCAAAGCCCGCGGCTCGCAAGGTATATACGTCGTCGCGCGAATGAATGCCGCTCTCGGCGACTTTGATGACATCCCTAGGCGTCCGCTCCACTAGGCGCAGGGATGTTTCCAATGCGACTTCAAACGTATGCAGGTTGCGATTGTTGACGCCGATGATCTCCGCCCCCGAGGCCAAGGCCGCGTCGAGTTCGGCATCATCGTGGACTTCCACCAGCGCGGCCATTCCGTACTCACGGGCGAGTTCGCGGAACCGGCGCATCCGCGCGGTATCGAGGATCGCGGCGATCAGCAGGATCGCGTCGGCGCCGTGCGCGGCGGCTTCGATCACGTGCAGTTCGTCGATGGTGAAATCCTTGCGCAAGACCGGAATCGTAACTGCCGCGCGCGCTGCTTCCAGGTCGGCTAACGAGCCTTGAAAAAATTCCTGGTCGGTCAAAACGCTGAGCGCTGCCGCGCCTCCCGCGGCGTAAGTAACCGCGATGTTCACCGGATGAAAATCCCCGGTGAAGACTCCCTTGCTGGGCGATGCTTTCTTGATTTCGGCGATGATGGCGGGCGGATTCGCGGTCAACGCGCTTTTGAAATCCCTGGCGGCGGAACGTTCGCGGGCGCGCCTTTCTAAAGCGGGGCGGATGGCCGTAATATGTGCTAGCGCCGAGCGTTTCCGATCGACAATTTTAGCGAGGATATCTGGAACCGCCACTGCCATGAGGGGTAAATCTCATGGTAGCACCACTCATCGCAACGACACTCATCGCAACGACACTCATCGCAACGACACCTTGAGCACGATCCCACTGGCGGGATCTACTTCCAGATTGCACGTTCCGCCATGTGCCTCCACGACTTGCCGCGCAGATGCCAGACTTAATGCACAGCCGGGTCCCAGGGAAGCTTCGGAACGGTGGCCGATGACAGCCGTTGTGAAGGTCAGGCAGACTCCTTCCTGTGTGTGCGACGTGGCAAGGCAGAACGGGCGGTCCTGAGACACGCACTCGAACAAGCTCATCAGGTTTTCGATGAGCGCGCGGCCGCGGCCGGGATCAAGATGAACCAACGGGAGGTTGCCGGCGAGCTCCAACTCGAGGCGCGGGCCGCGGTGACCAGAACGGACAGCCCCAGTCTGGGTGATAAGTTCTTCCAGATCGACCGGTTCCGGCGCCAGCGGCGCCACGTTGACCAACTGCAAGCCACATGTCAGGATCCAGTTGGATTGCTCGATCAGATGTTGCAAGCGGGAGGCCTGCTCACGCGCACGGTGATCCTCCCTGGGCAGGACGAGGTTCAGGTAATAGGCGATCGACTCAATGGCGCTGAGCGGCTGGCGCAATTCGTGCGCAATGGTCTGCAAGGCCACTGCGTGCGAAGAAAACTCGTGCGCCGGAGCCGCCGCTGTGGTCTGCACTCCGGCAGCGGAACTCATGATCTCAATCCTTGGGGGGAGTTACTGTATTGTACCGCGCGCGCGATGCCGAGTCAAGTGCTCCTCGCACCGCTCTTGGCGATGGCTCTTGGCTGCGGCTATCTTGGTGAGTGAGGACCACGCTTGCGAATCGTGCTCGCACTTATGCTGTATGGCGCGTGCCTGCACGCGGCTCCGCTTGCCGTGACGATGCGCGTGGTGCGCGTGCCAGGCGGACCGCGGATGGCGGTCTGGTATCCGGAGGCCCACTCTCCAGACGGCCATGCGGGGGAGCGTTTCCCTTTGGTCTTGTTCTCGCACGGCCTGGATGGCTGCGGGACCCAGTCTGTTTTCTTCACGGAGTCGCTGGCCGGCGCGGGTTACGTGGTTGCCGCGCCTGATCATCGTGACGCCAGTTGCAGCGTGGAAGGCCGGCGCATTCCCCGCGTGCATCTGCCCAGACTGTCCTTTGCGAATCCGCGCGCGTGGAAGGACACCACCTATGCGGACCGGCGTGAGGATCTGGAGAACGCATTGGACTGGATTTTACGGAGCGAGGATTTCGAGCCGATGATCGATGCCTCGCGAATTGGCGCCGCCGGCCACTCGCTGGGCGGATATGCGGTTCTGGGTCTGGCGGGCGCGCGCGAGAGCTGGAAAGATCCCCGCATTCGCGCGGCCGTGGTATTCGCTCCGTATGTGAAGCCTTATTTGATACAAGCACGCTTGGCTTCGGTTGGCGTACCGGTGATGTATCAGGGCGCGCAGTTCGATCTGAGCATGACTCCGAGCTTGCGCGGATCTCATGGTGCGTTTGCTCTGTCTAATGCGCCGAAATACTACCTGGAACTCCGCCGCGCCACACACTTCGAATGGACCAATGGAATTTGTTGGGGATACCGTCAAATTGCCGACTGTGTGGCGAACCGGACGAACGCGCGCTTAATCGTGGAGTACGCAGTGGCGTTTTTCGACCGTTACCTCAAACAGCGGACGGAAGCACTGGAGGCCTTAGACGGCCGGGGGCTGCGAAGCTCCCGCCGTGCCGCATCCGCCGATTGACAGTGATAAGCTCCGGACAGGAGGAAGCATGAAAAAGCTTGCGGCATTCAGCCTGGCCACCGTTCTGTGCCTTGCGCAGTCCGGCGCCCGCAGCGGCATTGACCGCTCGATGTTTGATACCTCCTGCAAGCCTTGCGACGACTTCTGGCGCTATGCCACCGGCGCCTGGGTGGATCAACATCCCATTCCCGCGGACCGTCCGCGCTGGGGCAAGTTCGATGAGCTTGCCGAGGCCAATTTGGAACGCCTGCGCAACATCCTCGAGGCGGCCGCCAATGACCGGAATGCCGCCGGAGACCGCGGGCGCGTCGGCGACTACTACGCCAGTTGCATGGACACGGCCGCGATTGAGGCTGCCGGGGTGAAGCCGCTGCAGCCGATGCTTGACCGTATCGCCGCCATTCGCGCACGCGCGGATCTTGTTGCCTTGCTGGTGAGCCTTGAACTCGAAGACGGCCTGGCGCCGGCTCGTATCATCGATGTTTCCGATCCGCAGAATGCGGATCAGGTGATCGTGGGAGTCACCGCCGGCGGATTGTCGTTGCCGGACCGCGACTACTATTTCCGCGACGACACGCGGTCCAAGACGATCCGCGATGAGTTCGCGCTGCATGTGGAGAAGCTCTTGCAATTGTTGGGTGATCCGCGGGCTGATTCCTCGGCGAAAGCCGTCATGGAATTCGAGACCACCCTGGCCAACGCCACGCTATCCAATGTCGCGCGCCGCGACCCCTACAATCGCATTCACAAGACCAACTTCGCCGGGCTCGCGTTGCTGACGCCGGCTTACGATTGGGCGGCGGCGTTTGACTTGCTGAAGGTTCCGCGCACCGTGGCGGTGAATGTATCCGAGCCGGAATTTCTCAAGGCGTTCAACCGCCAGTTGCAGGATGCTCCCGTAGAGACCTGGAAAGCCTGGCTGCGCTGGCGCGTGGCGCGCGCACGGGCGCAATATCTTCCCAAGGCCTTCTATGATGAGTGGTTCCATTTCGAGCGTACGGTGCTTTCTGGCGTCAGCCAGCAATCGCCGCGCTGGAAGGTGTGCGTCGCATCGGCGGATGGGACCCTTGGCGAGGCGTTGGGCCGGCTCTATGTCGAAAAGCATTTTCCCGCCGAGGCGCGCCGACGCATGCAACAGATGGTGGAAAACCTGCGCGCCGCGCTGAGTGAGGAGCTGAAGTCGGCGGAATGGCTGACGCCGGAAACGCGCGCCAATGCCCTCCGCAAGCTGGCGACGTTCGATCCGCGTATCGGTTTTCCCGTCAAGTGGCGCGACTATTCGGCGGTGCAAGTCACGCGCGGAAACTATTTGGCGAGCAGGGAAGCGGCCATCCTCGAAGACCGCAAACATGCCGCCGCCAAGATCGGCAAGAAACTGGATCGCACCGAGTGGAGCATGACGCCGCCGACGGTCAACGCGTACTACACGTCGTCCCGGAATTCGATCACGTTTCCGGCGGGTATTTTGCAACCGCCGTTCTTCGATATGGATGCCGATGACGCGGTGAACTACGGGGCCATCGGCGTGGTGATCGGCCATGAGATGGGCCATGGCTTCGATGACCAGGGTTCGAAGTTCGACGCCGACGGCAATTTGAAGAACTGGTGGACCGATCAGGACCGCACGGAATTCGACGCGCGGGCCGCTTGCATCGTCAAGCAGTTCGATTCGATCGACGTCGGCGACGGCATGCGCCACACCGGCAAACTGGTCACCGGCGAAGCGATGGGCGACCTGGGCGGCGCGACGCTCGCCTACAAGGCTTATCGAAAATCGTTGAATGGCCGCGAAGCGCCCGTGCTGGATGGGCTCACCGGCGATCAGCGCTTCTTTCTGGCGTATGCGCGCGTGTGGGCGGCTGCTCAGAAGCCGGAAGCCGTGCGGAGGCAACTGGCAACCGACCCGCATCCGCTGGCTAAATACCGCACGAACGCAACGCTGCAAAATATGCCGGAGTTCCACAAGGCATTCACCTGTAAGCAAGGCGACGCCATGGTGCGCCCGCCGGCGGAGCAGTGCCGATTGTGGTGAGACTCCGCACTTTGCGGTTTTGCCGCCGTACCCTATAGGAATGAAACTCAGCGATTTGGCCGGCGCGCTCGGCTGCGAATGCCGCGGTGGCGGCGCGATTGAGATCACGGGCGTGTCCGGCATGGAGCAGGCGGAGCCGGACCAGCTTACGTTCCTGGCCAATCCCAAGTACGCGCACAAGGTGAAACATTCGCGGGCGGGAGCCATCCTGGTTTCCAGTTTCATGGAAGGAATTGCGCCCGCCCAGTTGATGTCGTCCAATCCGTATCTGGACTTTGCGAGGGCACTGGCGTTGTTCTACCAAGCTCCGCGCCCCGCCGCCGGCATTCACGCGACGGCTTCCGTGGCGGCCTCGGCCCGTATCGGCGAGAACGCTTCCATGGGAGCCTTCGCGGTGATCGGTGAAAACGTGGTGATCGGCCGCAACGCGGTGATCCGGCCGCATGTTGTGATCTACGATGGCGCTGTCATCGGCGACGATTTCCACGCCCACTCGCACTCCGCGGTGCGCGAGTTTTGCCGCATTGGAGATCGCGTGACTCTGCAGAACGGCGTGGTGGTTGGCGGTGACGGCTTTGGTTTTGCCAAGGCAGCGGACGGCCGGCACCACAAGATCGTGCAAAGCGGCGTCACGGTCATCGAAGACGACGTCGAGATTCAGACGCTGACTTCGGTGGACCGCGCGACGGTCGGCGAAACCCGCGTGAAACGCGGCGCGAAAATCGACAGCCTGGTGCAGATCGGCCACGCCTGCGTGGTGGGCGAGGACAACATCATCTGTGCGCAGACGGGTCTGGCTGGATCGAGCATTCTGGAAAAGAACGTGCTTCTGGCAGGGCAAGTGGGAATTTCGGGCCATCTCACCATCCACGACAACGCCGTCATTTACGCGCAGAGCGGCATCGGGGGCGACGTGGAAAAGGGCGCGGTGATGAGCGGGTCGCCCGCCTTCGACGCCCGCCAGTGGCTACGGGCGATTACCGCGTTCCAAAAACTGCCGGAAATCGTGAAATCGGTGCGACAATTGGAGCGGCGCCTGCACTCTTCTCAAGAGGCTGTCGATAAGAAATTATGATCGAAAAGCACCAGGACTACGAAGGGCGCCTGCCGCTGGCGTACCGCAATCAAGAGTTTTTGGATGGCTCGGACGCGCGTGTGCTGCGCATGATCAGCGAGTATCTGTATCCGCTGTCCCATTTCCGCAAGGAACGGATTCACGATACTGTCGTGTTCTTTGGCTCGGCCCGGCTGCTGGAGATGGGTCCGTTGGGCCGTTACTATAACGAAGCCCGCGAGTTGGCGCGCCGCTTGACCAAATGGTCGGATAGTCTGGAGCACTCCACCCGCCGTTTCGTGGTGTGCAGCGGAGGCGGTCCGGGAATCATGGAAGCCGCCAACCGCGGCGCCCGCGACGCCGGAGGTAAGACCGTGGGTTTGAACATCGGTTTGCCTTTCGAGCAGCGTCCGAACCCTTTCGTCACGCCGGAATTGAACTTTGAGTTTCACTACTTCTTCATGCGCAAGTTCTGGTTCGCCTATCTCGCCAAGGGACTGGTGGTTTTCCCGGGAGGCTTCGGGACTCTCGATGAGTTGACGGAGATCCTCACTCTGTTGCAGACCCAAAAACTGATGAAGCAAATGGTGATCATTCTGTACGGTACGTCGTTCTGGAAAGAGATCCTCAATTTCGATGCTTTGGTCCGCCACGGCATGATCTCGCAAGACGACCTGGAATTGTTCAAGTTTGCCGATGACGTCGACACCGCGTTCCATCTACTGGAGTCTGGCCTGACGCAACATTATGTACAGGCGGAACCCGGACTCCCCGGTATTGCGAAATCACGCGTTTGAGTGTTCGTTCACCCCTACCGTCTGGTGTAGGATACAGACGTGGGGCCGGAAAACGCCAATCCGCTTGAGGAATTGCAGCAGTTGGATGGTCAGGTCGGCCGGATCGGCGAACTGGCGGCGCTGAAACCGATTTTTGCCCGCCTTGACGAGTTGGCCCGGCAGCACCCCGCCGATCTTGAAGTGCAGTTGGCGGTGAGCGAATCCAAGCAGCGGGTGCTCGCGCGCGGAGCATTACTGAAGGAAGCGGCGCTCAAACAGGCGCCGCCTCCTGTCATTGCTCCTCCTGTAGCCGCGCCGCCGCCACCGCCACAGGTTCCGAAGCAACGTCAAGCGGCACCGGTAATCCAGGCTCCGCGGGTTCCGCCGCCGCAGGTTTCCCCGCCGCAGGCCTCCCAACCCAAGTCTCAAAGTTCCTGGACCAGCGCCATGGTCCTCGGAGGAATCGCCGGGGCCGTTCTCGCGATTGGCGTGCTCGTATTTTTCGTGAATCAGGCGCGTAAGCACAACAGCAGCGCGGGCGTCGCGGTACAGGTGGCGACGACTCCTCCAGGCGCGGCGATCCGCGTGAACGGGGAACAGAAGTGTACTTCCACCTGCGATATTTCTCTCGTGCCCGGCGACTACCAGCTCATGGCGTTCCTCGATGGCTACGACCCTGCTGTAAGCCTGCTCACGGTGACCCCCGGCAAGCCTGCCGCCGTGAACCTTCCATTACAGCCGCAGGCGCAGTCCATCCGGATTCTGACGGATCTCCCGCAGGGCCAGGTCACGTTGGATGATCAGCCGCCGGCGGATTTACAGGACGGCCAATACGTTTTCACCAAAGTTGTCTCCGGCGCGCACTCGATTAAGGTGACGTCGCGCACGGGCGAAGCCTCCTTCCCGATTGAAACTGCGGACGCCAAAGCTCCCGTGGTTACCGGGCCCGTAACGGCGCGCAACCTCATTGCCGTGCTGGTTTCTTCCATCGGCGAAAAGGCGCGTGTGGCCACCAACAGCCCGGCCAAGCTGGCGCTGAATGGGCAGCCACAGGGGGACGCGAGTCCCGCCGGCGTGGATCTGGCAGGCTTCAAGCCCGGCGTCAATGAACTTGTGGTCGGAGAGGGGAAAGACCAGAGGACGCTTTCGGAGTCCTTCGGTCCGGCGCCCGCGCTCACCGTTTTTCTGAAATCCGATCTAAACATCGGCACGTTGATCGTCTCGACGGCGGAAGATGAGGCGCGCGTATTTCTGAACGGCAAGGAATATTCGCGCAAGACGCAACGCGGCCAAGTGAGGATTCCCACGATTGGAAATATCACTGTGCGCGTCGCCAAGGACGGTTTCGAGCTGGCGCCGCCCCAGGTTGCCGATGTGAAGAAGGGCTCCGAAATCCGCCTGGAGTTCAAGATGCAGCCGCTGCCCCGGGTGGCGGGGCTGGAAATCAAGAACGCGACGCCGGGCGCGGAGGTGCTGCTGGACCAGAAACCCGCCGGCACCGTTGGGTCCGACGGATCGTTCACCGGAAACGGTATCGCGCCGGGGGATCACGCGATCGAGCTTCGCCGCGAAAACTACATACCCAAGCGATTGCAGCGCCAGTTCGTGGCGGGGAAAACGGTGGAGCTTGCGGGCACTGACGCCGTGCTTGCCGCCGCGTCCGGATCTGTGCGCGTGGCGCGGACACCCGCGGAGACGGCGGTGGCCTACCGCCGGGCCGACGAAACGCAAACGCATGAGCTGCGCGGGAACCAAGCGGAGCTTCTTCCCGGTAACTATGTATTCACCGGCCGCGCCGCTGGATACACAGAGAAGACCGAACGTGTCGCGGTGACCGCCGGAGGGGCGCATACAATCGAATTGGCCCTGGCGCGCGTGGTGGCCGCCGCGCCTTCGCCGCCGCCGGCGGCGCCGAAGATTGCCGGAGTCTCCGATTTCGAAGATGCCAACGCCTGGAATAAGCAGGGCGACTTGTGGACCCACAAAGGCGGCGGGTTCATCCCCTTCAAACCGGCGGCCAACGGGACATTTACGTTTACCGTCCGCTTGCTGCGTGGGGGGAGCCTGTTTCGCGGGGGCCGGATTCGCTGGGTGGCGCAGTACGCCGACGCCAAGAATTACGACCTGTTCGAAATGGATCGCCGGTACCTCTATTCGAAAGTCGTCATCAACGGTAAAGTCTTCGACCGCGGTAAGTACGAGCACGGCCTAAGCGACCGCGAGATGTCCTACACCCTGCAAGTGGAATCGTCGCCTGAAAAGTTGGTGCACAGCATCAAGACGGGCGATCAGTGGCTGGTGCTCGACACCTGGCAGGAGCCCGGCCGCAACTTCACGGAAGGGAAGTTCGCGTTTCTGGTTCAGGGCAACGATGAAATCGGGTTGGCGGATTTCAAGTTTACGCCGCGATAGCTGCATTCCTCAAAAAAAGGCCCATGTACAACCCAGTACATTTCCGCGAAGACCGGATCGAAGTGCTTCATCAGTTGATCCGTGAGCAATCCTTGGCAACTTTGGTCACGCTGGGCAAGGATGGCTTGATCGCCAACCACATTCCTTTGATTCTGGACCCGGAGCCCGCGCCTCTCGGAACCTTGCGCGGACACGTGTCGCGGATGAATGCTCAGTGGAGCGATCTGCTTCCCGGCGTGCAGGCCCTGGCCATCTTTCAGGGGCCATCGGCATACATCAGTCCATCCTGGTACGTGACGAAAGCGGAGACGGGCAAAGTCGTCCCCACATTCAATTACATCGCGGTGCATGCATACGGCTGTATGCAGGTTTTCGATGATTTAAAACGGCTGGAGGAGAACGTTCGTGTCCTGACTGAGCACCATGAATCGGTCTTTGCGGCTCCCTGGAGCGTCGACCAGGCTCCCGCCGATTTCATGCAATCTCAACTGAAGGGAATCGTCGGTATTGAGATTCCGATCGCAAGGATCGAAGGCAAATGGAAAGTGAGTCAGAACCGCGTTCCCGCCGACCGGCAGGGCGCGATCGCCGGTTTGCGGTCACAGGGCGGCGCAGTGAGCCAGGCGATGGCGGACTGGATCGCGCGCAAAGACTCCTGAAGCCAACGGAGGCTTTCCAGGCAGGTATGATGTTGTGATGCCGAATGGGGCGGTGATCGGAGGGTCGGTGGGATTGCTGGCGGCCGGGGGCTTTCTGGCTCACGCCGTGCGCGGCCGCGCCTCGACTGTATTTGGACCGTCCGTGTACCACGGCGATCGCACGCGTCCTGCCATTGCGTTGACTTTCGACGACGGCCCCAGTGAGTCAACCGCGGCTCTTCTCAGAATCCTGGCGCGCCATAACGTGCCCGCGACTTTTTTCATGTGCGGCAGGAACGTGGAGCGCCTTCCCGCCGTCGCCCGCGCCGTGGCGGCGGCCGGACACGAAATCGGCAATCATAGCGACTCCCATCCGCGCTTCGACTTCTGTTCCGCCGATTTCATTTATGACGAACTCGCCCGCGGTCAGCAAAAGATCGCGGAGCACGCCGGTGTGACGCCGAAGCTTTTCCGCGCGCCCTACGGAGTCCGCTGGTTCGGATTGAAAAGCGCGCAAGAACGGCTGGGCTTGCTGGGCGTAATGTGGGGGACGATCGGGAACGATTGGAAGTGGCCCGTATCGCGTGTCGCCGAGTTGGTGCTTGAGCGCGCCCGCTATGGCGAAATTATCTGCCTGCACGATGGACGCGTGATGGAAACCGCTCCCGATATTGGAGCCACGCTGGAGGCCGTCGACAAAATGATTCCACTCTTGAAGCAGCGCGGCCTGCGCTTTGAGACGGTCAGCCAGATCTTATGTCCCCCGAGTCCATAGACGACACCTTGATCGGCCGCGTGGCCGCCGTGATTGCAAAAACGCAACACTTGCCGGCGGAAAACATCACCATCGACAAGACCTTCGCGGAACTGGATTTCGATTCGCTGGACGGCATGAATATTCTGTTTGCCGTCGAGTCCGAATTCGGCATCTCGATCCCTGACGAGCAGGCGCCTCACATCAAGTCCGTGCGGCAGATGGTAGACGGAATTCAGAAGCTGCTGGCTGAGAAGACCGCTTCATGATGCGTCGCGTGGCCGTGACGGGCATCGGTGTGATCGCCGCGCCGGGAGACACGCGCGACAAATTTTGGGGATCGCTACGCGAAGGGCATGGTTCCATCCGGCCCATGACTCTGGTCCGTGGGCTGCGTTTCCCCAATGCCGCCGAGGTGGCGGATTACCGTCCTACCCATTACCTTGATCCTAAAGAAGCGGACATGCTCGACCGCTTCACGCAATTCGCGTTGATCGCCGCGCGCGAAGCTGCCGCGGATTCCGGAATCGCGCTCACCGGCGAGCGAACCGCGGTTGTCACCGGAACCTCCGCCGGCGGAAAAACCTGCGAAGACCGCGAATTTCAAAGTCTTTACGCGGAGAACACGGGGCGCGTGCATCCGCTGACCATTCCGCGCACCATGGCCAATGCCGCCACCAGCCGCATCGCGCTGGAGTACGGGATCACCGGCCCCGCCTACACCGTTTCCACCGCTTGCGCCTCCGCGACGCACGCCATTGGCCAGGCCTTCTGGATGGTGCGCCATGGGCAAGTGGATGCGGCCATCGCGGGAGGCTCGGAAGCGCCGTTCTCCTTGGGATTTCTGAAAGCCTGGGAGGCCATGCGTATCATTGCGCCGGATACGTGCCGCCCGTTTTCCAGAGATCGCAAGGGACTGATCCTGGGTGAAGGCGCGGCGATGCTGATTCTGGAGCCGCTGGAACGAGCGGTGGCGCGCGGTGCGCGCATTTGGGGCGAGGTCGCCGGATTCGGCATGTCGTCCGACGCGCATCACCTGACACAACCACTGGCCAGCGGCGCCGCTCTCGCGATGCGCGCGGCATTGCAAGATGCCAAGGTAACGCCGCAGGCCATCGGCTATATCAATGCCCATGGCACGGGGACTCTGGCAAACGACGTGACGGAGGCGCAGGCGATCCGCGATGTGTTTGGCGCGCGGGCAGAGCAGTTGCCGGTGAGTTCGACCAAATCCATGCACGGGCATGCGCTGGGAGCGGCGGGCGCCCTGGAAGCCGCCGCAACCCTAATGGCATTGCATGACGGCATCCTTCCTCCCACGGCCAATTTCACGGAAGCCGATCCGGCGTGCGCTCTGGACGTGATTCCCAACGTAGCCCGCTCGATGGCGGTAGAGTGGGCGCTCTCCAACTCGTTCGCCTTTGGCGGGCTCAACGCCGTACTGGTGTTCCGGAAAGCGTGACTACGCCGCGGCCGCGCCGGCCTGAGCTAGCGCCGCTTCCATTTCTCTCTGGTAATCAGCAAGCAGCGCTTCATTCGTCGCTTCAAAGCGCATGACCAGCACCGGTTGCGTGTTGGAGGCCCGCAGCAAGCCCCAGCCGCCGTCAAAGAGCACTCGCACGCCGTCGACGTCAATCACGTCATGCGTCTTGCGGAACTGCTCGGCAACGCGCGCGACCAGGTCGAACTTGGTTTCATCCGTACAGTCCACGCGAATTTCCGGCGTGGAAACGGTCTTGGGCAATCCCGCCAACTGCGCCGACATCGGCTTGCCGGAGTTGGCCACGATCTCCAGCAGCCGGCACGCCGCATACAGCGCGTCATCGTAGCCGAAATAGCGGTCGGCGAAGAACATGTGCCCGGACATTTCGCCCGCCAGTTCCGCGTGCTCCTGCTTCATCTTGGCTTTGATCAGGGAATGGCCGGTCTTGTACATGATCGGATTCCCGCCCAGGCGCTTCAATTCGTCATACAGAATCTGCGAGCACTTCACCTCGCCGATAAACGTGGCTCCCGGTTTGCGCGTCAGGATCTCGCGGCCGTAAATGAGCAGCAGCATGTCGCCATAGATCACGTCGCCGTTCTCGTCCACGGCTCCGATGCGGTCGGAATCTCCGTCGAACGCGATGCCCAGATCGGCCTTCTGAGCGCGCACGGCATCTTGCAGATGCTTAAGATTCGCTGGCACGGTGGGGTCGGGATGATGATTGGGGAAGCGCCCGTCCATCTCAAAGAACAGCTCCGTGACATCGACGTTGAGGCGTTTCAATAGCTGGTGAATCACCGGTCCCGCAGTGCCATTGCCGGCATCGACGACCACTTTCACCCGGCGCGGGAAATTGAACTGCGGCGACAGTTCATCCAGATACGCGGGGATCACGTCCATCGATTGATGTACGCCTTGGGAGTGACGCGTGCCGTCTCCGGTGGCGAAGTCGCGGGCCTCGATCAGGCGGCGCACGTCCTGGATGGTTTCCCCGTGCAGCGACGCGGGCCCGCACACGGTCTTGAAGCCGTTAAACTCGCTGGGGTTATGGCTGCCCGTGATCATGATGGCGCCGTCGGCCTCCAAGTGCACGGCCGAAAAATACAGGAGCGGCGTGGGTACCACTCCGATCTCCGTAACCTCGCATCCGGTCGAGAGCAGGCCCTCCAATAGGGCGTCACGCAGACGCGGCGAACTCAGGCGGCAATCGCGGCCCAGGTTCACGCGCGGGCCGCCATGGCGCAAAATATAAGTCCCCAGCGCGCGGCCCAAATCGGCAACGTCGGGGCTGGTCAGTTCGGTTTCGGCGACGCCTCGAATGTCGTATTCGCGGAAGATAGTGGACTTCAGCATTACTTTGAAGGTAGCAAACCAGGCGGCCACCCGCGTGCTTTTTCGTCCATTCTTTACTACAATGGACCTTCCGGAATTAGGAGGCAAGATACGGATATGAATAAGAGCGTTCTTCTCAAGGTTGGATTGACAGCGGCCGCGGTGGCCGTCGTGGTTGCGCCATTGCTGGTGCGCGCGGCGGAAACGAAAGCGCCCCGCTACGAAGTGGACATGAATTGGCCCAAACCGCTGCCCGATCTGCAGGTGATGGGCGGCCTTGGCGGCGTTTGCGTGGATAAGAACGATCACGTCTTCGCGCTCAACCGCCGGGATCCACCAGCGGCCGACCTGAACGCGGGACGCCAGGCTCCCGCGATCATCGAGTTCGACACCGACGGGAACCTGGTCAAGGCGTGGAACAATTTCGAGAACATGGATCCGCGCCTGCACAGTTGCTTCGCGGATAAAGACAACAACATCTGGATCGCCGCGGCTCCGTCCGGGGTGGTGCAGAAGTATTCGCACGACGGCAAGATGCTGCAGCAGATCGGCAAGAAGGGCGTACTGGATTCCTCCGACGGCACCGAAAAGGGGACGCCGCTCAATTCCAACGCCGCGCAGTTCCACATGCCCTCCGGTATTTATGTCGATCCCAACAACGGCGACGTTTACATTTCCGACGGCGAGGGCGCCAAGAGCAACAAGCGCATCGCGGTGATGGACAAGAACGGAAAGTTTTTGCGCCAGTGGAAACCCGAGGGCATGGAGAGCGTGCACTGCCTGCTGGTAGGCAAGAATGGCGACGTGTACGTGTGCAACCGGCAGAACTCCCGCATCCAGGTTTACGACAAGATGGGCGCCTTCAAGAAGAACATCGAGCTGCCGTGGACGCCGGTCACTTCGCCGGAAAACGGGAAGGCCAAGGAATCGGGCGGCGCCGTGGTGGCGCTGGCGTTCTCTCCCGACGAGCGGCTGCTGTACGTGCTCAACCAGAACAATTCGCGGATCGACATCGTGGAACGGGAAACCGGCAAACTCGTCACCAGTTTCGGTCGCGTGGGTCCGTTTCCCGGTCAGTTTGTACAGGCACACGGCATCGCGGCGGATTCCAAAGGGAACATCTACGTGGCTGAAAACCGCGGCCGCCGGGTGCAGAAGTTCAAGTTGGTTTCACGCTAAACGATTTGCATCCGCGTTAAGGGAAAGCCGGTAAAGCCGGGACAGAGTGTACTGTCCCGGCATTCGCCCGTGTTATTCTGGCAGCGCACGTGTTCCGAGGACACCACCGCAAAGTCCGTCTCCTGTTCGGGCTCTCCGATCTGGTTCTGATCGTGTCGGCGTTTCTGCTGGCGTACCAGGCGCGCATTGCTCTGGGCGCCTATACCGTTCCGTTCGAGCACGAATTCTTCCTGTTGGCGCCTGTGCGGGCGCTGTTGGTCGGCTGGTCCGTGGCGGCGTGGATCGCGCTGGGGATTTGGTGGCAGATCTATGACCGCATCGATGCCGCGCATCCGCGCGTGATCCTGGCGAACACGTTCCGGCAGTCTCTGGCGGGCGCGGTCTCCATCGTCGTTCTGGACTTCGTCCTCAAGCTGGATCTGAGCCGCGCGTTTCTGGCCATGTTTGCGGGACTGACATGGATACTCCTTTCCATCTTCCGGTTGAACGCAGGCCGGATTCTCGGGCTGTGGCGGCGTGAATTTGGCGCTCCTGTCTACATCATGGTGGTGGGCACGGGCGAGGCCGCCCTGCGCATCGGCCGCCAGATTGAAGAGGCTTCCGCATACGGTGTACGCCTCAGCGGGTTCCTGTCGGAGGGAGATGCCGCGCCCGAAGAGATCGAATTGGCGGCCCGCTATCCGGTTCGGCCGTTGCCAGACTTACCGGAAATGCTGCGGCGCAACGTGATCGACGAAGTTATTTTCGCCGTGGACAGCCGCCGCATCGCGGAATTGGAAGAAGTATTCCTGATGTGCGACGAGGAAGGCGTCCGCACGCGCGTGGCCGTGGATTTCTTTCCGCACGTCAACAGCCAGGTGTATCTGGACCGGCTTGGCGCCTCGCCTCTGTTGACGTTTTCGGCGACTCCGCATGACGAGATATTGCTGCTGGTCAAGCGGGTGACGGACATAATGCTGGGCGCGGCCGCATTGATATTGGTGAGCCCGATCATGCTGGCCGTGGCTCTCCTGATCAAAATGACGTCACCGGGTCCTGTGATTTTCCGCCAGACACGCTGCGGGCTGAATGGACGTAAGTTCGCTTTCTACAAGTTCCGCTCCATGTGCCAGGACGCGGAAGCCATGAAGGCTTCCGTGGAGCATCTGAACACCAAGAGCACGGCGTTCAAGATTCCAAACGATCCCCGCCTCACTTCCCTCGGCCGCTGGTTGCGCAAGTTTTCCATCGACGAATGGCCTCAACTCTGGAACGTAGTGAAGGGCGATATGAGCTTGGTAGGGCCGCGCCCCCCTGTGCCGGAGGAGGTGGATCAATATAAGCGTTGGCAGCGGCGCAGGCTGCGCATGCGGCCCGGGCTGACCTGCCTGTGGGTGGTCAACGGCCGCGACAACGTGGATTTTGAAAGCTGGATGAAAATGGATATGCAATATATCGATAACTGGTCGCTCGGATTGGATTGGAAGATCATGCTGCGCACAATTCCGCAGGTATTGAGCGGCCGGGGAGCCCACTAAGTGCAACTGATACCGAGCCGCGATGATGTGCTGGAGTTGCTGCGCCGGACCGGTGGATTGCGCCAGGGCCATTTCGAATACCCGAACGGTCTGCACACCAACGAGCACTTGCAAGTGGTGCTCACCATGCGGCACTTTGAGATTGCCAAGATTCTCAGCGTAGGCTTGAGCCGGTTGATTCGAGCCAACCCGGAACTGCGCGCGATGATTCCCGAGCTGTCCATCGTTGCTCCCGCCACTGGAGGATTGCCGGTGGCCTACGGTGTGAGCGAAGCTCTCCGCGCTCGCAAGGTGTTTTGGGCCGAACGCGAAGGAGGCGTCGAAGCACTTCGCTTCCGCCAGTTTCTGGAAATCGAGCCCGGCGAGAAGATCCTGCTGGTGGATGATATTTGCCGCACGGGCGCGAAACTCACTGAACTCAAGAAATTGGCCGAGGAGCGGGGCGGGGAAGTTGTGGGAATTGCCGTTCTGATCCATCAGCCTCTGCCCGGTGCGCCGAATTTCGATCCGCTGCCTTTTTACTCCTTGGCTCATTTGGACGCGACCTACTACAAGAACGCCGCTTCCTGCGACCTGTGCCAGAAGGGCGTTCCCGTGGTGAGAACCTGGGTTTGATCGGCAGGCGCGCATTTTTGTTGGTCTCGGCCGCGGCGCTGCGGCAGGCCCGGGCCGCGGAACGCCAACCCAACCTGCTTTTGATTATCGCCGGGTCCTGGCGCGCGCAATCTCTCCCTTGGGCGGGCGATGCGGATGTGCAAGCACCAAATCTGGCGAGACTTGCGGCCGATGGCGCGGTGTTCCAGCGTGCCTACTCCTGCTATGGCAGGCTGGATCGCGCGCAGGCGTGTTTACTGAACGGCGTCTACCCGCATATCGCATTGGATGGCGCTTCGCCCTCCCTCTCGTCTGTGCTCAAGGGCGCTGGATATCGTGTCGGCGCCTTCGGAGCCCGTCAGGCGGACCAAATTGTTTCGTACGTCCACGATCCGGGCGCCCAACCGTTTCTTGTGGAATGGAGTGTGACAGGCAGCGCCAGCGCTTTGATGGAGCGGGGCAACGCGGACTCGCTGCATTTGCGCGACAACGTTCCGTTGACGGCGGAACACCAGGCCCGCGAGGACTTGGCTTTGTTCACGGCGCGCGCCCAGGTCTGGGATCGTGAAATCGGCGTAGTCCTGGCCGCGCTCGACCGGCCTGAACTGATGCGGAACACCATCGTCGTGTTCACCGCCCACCATGGCGAGCAGTTTGGTTCGCACGGCGAGTTCGGTGACGACACGGTTTTTGAAGAATCCATCCGCATTCCTCTTGTCATCCGTTATCCGGGCGTGATCGGACCAGGCGCCCGCAGCGAGACTCTGGTCTCGCAAGTAGACTTGATGCCGACCTTGCTCCGCTGGTGCGGTGCGTCCGTTCCTCAAGCGGTGCAGGGCCGCGACCTGTCCTCCATCATGGCCGGGCAAACCGCGGACCGTCCCGATTCCGTCTACGCCCAGGGCCGCCGCGCGCAAAAGGACGAGTGGCGGATGCTGGTGCACGGCTACGACAAGCTGGTGGCCGACATGGAAGGTAGCGTGACTCACCTTTACAATCTGGCCGACGACCCCTATGAAATGGCCAATCTCGCGACCGCTTCCGCGCTGCAGCTAAAGCGCGATGCCATGCTTGCCCTCATGCGTGTTTGGATGCGAAAGCTCGGCGACGGCGTGGACGCGTCGGGGCTGAAGAAACGATAGCGCTATTTATTCGGCGCGGCCCCCGGCGCCGTTTCACCCGGGCGGCGCAGGGTTGGCGCCTTGCGTTTTTGTGTCGCTTCTTTATACTCTTCCACGTTCTGTTTTTCGCGATCGGCGGGCGACATGTTGGCCCGGCGCTCCCGCTGTTCTTTCTTTTCCTTCGCCGCGACCGCGCCCACGCGCGCGCCCAGGTCCTGCTGGTTCAAGTCCAGGCTGTCTTCCGTTGTCTCAATGGCCTCGCGCAGCACGAATTCAAAGCGGGCAAAATCCTTGGGCTTGGAATCACGCAGCTTCTCCAGCCGCGCAAGAAAATCCTTTTCCGATCCCGAAATCGCTTCGATCCCAACATCGAGCGCCACTTTACGGCGCAGGGCGTCTTCGGCCACCATGTCGGCTGCTTCGATGATATGCGTGTAGTCTTCCAGTAGATCGTGAACGAAAGTCGCGCGGCCCGGCTTCGGATCGGCGGCGATCTTTTCGATTTCCGTCAGCCGCTGCAAGGCCCAAGTGGAATACAACTGCAACCGGTCATTGGGATTTTGCGCCTCGCGAAGCTGGTTGGCTTCAAAAGGAGTCAGGAAGTCCCGCTTCTGCGCCGGCATGTTTATTACCAGCACGGGCAGTATGAGAACCAGCAACAGGATCGCGTTTCGCATAGCGGGCTCCTATTTCTTCTTCTTGCTCATTAAAGCACTTACCAGCTCCTCGTGGACGGCATTGACACGGTCGCGGAGCTTTTCCGCTAAGGGACGATCCTGATAACCCATTGACTCCGCCAGGCCGTCAATGCGCCGGAGCAACTGGCGCGTGGCCAGTTCCGCGCGCTTAAAATATTTGGGATCGCGGCGCGCCTCCTTGCCGTTGTCCAGGAGCGATTGCCACGCCAGATCCACGGCGTCGCCGGTTTCATCGATGGCGGCCGCGGCTTTCTCCATGTTCCCGGCCTGGTATTCGGTGCGCGCGGTGTCGAGAACGGCGCCGGCGTGATCGACGGCAAACTGGCTGCGCCGCTCCAGATTAGGCTCCTGCCGGATCGCCGCCAGATCGGCCGCGCACAGCGGCAACGCGAGCAATAGGGCGAATAACCAGCGCATGACCTACTTCTTCCTCATCTCATTTTCCAGAATGCGGACCCGCTGTTTCGCCTGGAATTCCTGATCCGGAAACTTGCCCTGCGCCGCAACCAGGAACTTCTGGTAGGACTCCACCGCCTGCGGACGCTGCTTCAGGCGATCGAAACATAGCGCGCGGTAAAACGAGTGGCCGGGTCTTTCGGCGCCCAGCGCGGTAACGTGGCCGAGAGCATCCAGCGCTTGCGGATACTGCTCGGTGATGACCAGCACGCTGGCGAGTTCGCTCCAGGCCTCGGCGAAATCGGGTTTGCCGCGCACCACGCCGGCGAATTGTTGAGCGGCGGCAGGCAGCTTGCGTTGGTCGCGCAACAGGCGCGCGTAAAACATGCGTAACTCCACATCGGCCGGGGCGTTCTCCACCGCCGGAGCGATGACCGCCTCGGCCTTGGCCGCCTGCCGGTTTTTTACGTAAGCCTGCGCCAAAAGAATGCGCCGCGTGTCGGTGGGCGCCTTGGCCAACAGGGCTTCCAAAGCTTGAAGCCCTTCGGGAAGTTGTCCCATGTTGATGAGCAGAACGGCATTCCGCTCTGCGGCGGCCGGGTCATCCGGGAACTGGCGAAAGAGCGCGGCGGCTTCCGCCGTGCGTCCGCCCGCCTCGTAGAGCTGACCTAGTTCGAGTAGTCCCGGGCGGTACCCGGCGTCGAGCGCCGCGGCCTGCTGGAAATGCGGCGCGGCCTCATCCAGGCGTTTCTGGCGCGCCAGCGACAGCGCGAGGCCGGATTCGGCGGCGGCTACGCGAGGATCGATGGCGAGCACGTTCTTAAACGCCGGCTCGGCCTCGGCGAATTGGCCGGTGTCAAACAGCGCATGCGCCAGGTTGATCGCCGGTGGCATCTCTTTCGGCTTTCGCGCGGCGGCCGCGCGGAAGTGTGGAATGGCGCCCGCCGGATCTTTCGTGCGCAGCATGGACAGCCCCAGATTTAATTCGGCTTCGTAGAAGTCCGGATGGAGCGCCAGCGCGGCCTGGTAGCGGGGAATCGCATCGGCATGGCGGTCCAGCAGACTGTAGGTGAGCGCCAGTTGAAATTGCGCGGCGTAGTCCTGGGGATCCGCCGCCGCGGC
The DNA here is from genome assembly GCA_945861625.1 of Candidatus Sulfopaludibacter sp. SbA3. GTDB lineage: Bacteria > Acidobacteriota > Terriglobia > Bryobacterales > Bryobacteraceae > Palsa-187. The sequence continues at coordinate 20,064 of CAMAVI010000017.1, read as the reverse complement.
CTGCTGGAACAAGTCGAGCGCCCGCTCATATTGGTTGGCGTCCAGCGCCTTGTTGCCGTCCTCGACCAGATTGGCGGATTGCACCAGCAGCGTCAGTAAGAGGAGCCACATATGCCTGCTTTGATTTTACTGCTCCCGTTGGCTCTATTTTGCCGGCTCTATTTTGTGAGATACACGGTAAAGCGTGTGACGTCACGGAAACCCATCCGTTTATAGAGCGGATAACCGGCTTCGGTGGATTGCAGTACGATTCGCTCTACGTTGCTGTTACCGGCGACCATCGCGATGGCCGCGCGCATGGAGGCTTCCCCATAGCCTTGCCGCCGCCAGTTCGGATGCGTGGCCAGAGAATACACACCCAGCGTGCTGCCCGACTGGACCAACGCGACGATCGATACCGGCCGGCCATCGGCCAGGCCCACAAAACCCCGGTATTCGCCGTGCCACGCGCTGTCGCGCGCATAGACCGCCTGGGCGATGGCAAAGGGGATTTCGAATGAGATGGATGTCAGTTCAGTAAACGCCCGTTGCAACGGCGCCCCGCCAACGGGTTGAATCTCAACCGGGGGCAGTGCTTTTTGCGGCGGAAGCAAATCCGCGGCCATCATCCCGGGAGGATGGGAAATCGCGCGCAGGCCGAAGTCTCCGATCACCTGGCGGGCGCGCCGCCGGACGCTCTGTTCGAGCAGGTCTTCGCACACCCACAGCGACCAGCGCGTAGTCTTAGGCATGAAGTAATGAGCCATTGCGGCCAGTCTCTTTTCCAGAGTCAGACCGGCCTGGCCCACCGCGCCATCCAACATGGCGATATTGAAGACGCCGTAATCCAACCCGGAATTCATGACAACGGACCCGGGCAGCGCCGCGATTTCCCCCGTGCCGGTGGCGTAGCCGAAGAAACGCATGGCCGTGCGCAAATTGTCTTCGACGATGAGGAAGTCTTGCATGGCGTCACAAGAGCGTCAGCGGATCCACGTCAATCACCAGCGACGCCGGATTCCACTTTTCGGCATTCGCGAAGCGGCGCAGCTCGCCCAGCACCTCATTCAACCGCTTGCGCGTCGCGGCTTTGAGCAACATCTGATAGCGGTATTCTCTCTTGATGCGAGCCACCGCCGCCGCCGCCGGACCCATTACCCGAATACCTTCCGGTGCCGGTTGCAGGAGTCTTCCCAGCGCCGCGCTGCGCGACAAGGCCTCTTCCTCGCTGCGTCCATGGACCATGATATTGGCCAGCGCCGCGAACGGCGGATAGGTCATGGCGCGGCGAAACTCGATTTCTTTCGTGTAGAAAGCCTGGTAATCCTGCGCCGCGGCACAGCGGATGGCGTAGTGATCCGGGTTGATGGTTTGAATCAACACGATTCCCGGAGTTTCTCCGCGTCCCGCGCGGCCGCTAGCCTGCGTCAGGAGCTGGAACGTGCGTTCACCGGCGCGGAAATCCGGCAGTCCCAGGCCGATATCCGCGTTTACGATGCCCACCAGGGTCACATTTGGAATGTCGTGGCCCTTGGCGATCATCTGCGTACCCACGAGCATATCGTAGTCGCCGTCACGGAATGCCGACAGAATCACCTCATAGTCGCGCTTGCCTGTCACTACGTCGCGATCCAGGCGCGCGATGCGGGCCTTGGGAAACGCTCCGTGCAGTTCGTCCTCCACGCGTTCGGCTCCCAGGCCCAGAAACTGAATATATTCGCTGTCGCACTTGGGGCAGCGTTCCGGAATCCTTTCCGAATAATTGCAGTAGTGGCACAGCATGCGCCGGTCGCGGCGGTGATAGGTGAGTGTCACGGAACAGTTGGCGCACTCCACGCGGTGGCCGCAGGAACGGCAGGCGACAAAGCTCGAAAATCCGCGCCGGTTCAGCAGCAGCATGGATTGCTCGCCGTTTTCCAGGCGGGCGGTGACGGCGTCGAGAAGCGCTCGGGAAAATGTGGCATGCTTCCGTGTGGCGAGAAACTCTTCGCGCATGTCGATGAGTTCCACCCGCGGCATGGGGCGGCGCTCGATGCGTTCCGGCAGGCTGAGGCGCGTGTACTTCCCTTTTTCAGTGTTGTAGCGTGATTCCAGACTCGGGGTGGCGGAGCCCAGCACCACCACCGCTCCGGCGTGGTGCGCGCGCATTACCGCGACGTCGCGCCCGTGATAGCGCGGCGTTTCCTGTTGCTTATAGCTCTGGTCGTGTTCCTCGTCGACAATAATCAGTCCCAGGTTGTCCACCGGAGCGAATACGCCGGAACGCGTGGCGATCACCACCTTGGCTTCCCCGGACCGGATGCGGCGCCACTCCTGGGCTCGTTCGCTATCGTGAAATGCCGAATGCAGGATCGCGACTTTTCCGGGGAAGCGTTGATAGAACTGGTTGGCGACGGCAGGCGTGAGTCCGATCTCCGGAACCAGCATCAGCGCGCCGCGGCCTAGCGCCAGGGCTGCGTCGATGGCCTTGAGATACACCTCGGTCTTGCCGGAACCCGTGACGCCCTCCAGCAGGAAGGCGCGAAAGTGGCTGTGATCCATCGCCGTCCGGACTTCATCAAAGGCAGCCTGTTGATGAGGATTCAGATGATGCGGCGCGCGAATCGGTCCTAGCGTCGTTGGCAGTGGTTGGAGTGTGAGGATGACGAGATTCTTGCGCGCAAGAGACCTCGCCGCCACGCTGGCCTTGGCGACAAAGGATTCCAAGTCCGCGACGTTGTGCGATCCGGGATGCAATTCCAGGTAGGAAAGCAATTCCCGCTCCGCCTTCGGCAGTTTGCCGGTGGGCAGTTCTTTAGGGCGTTCGCGAAATTCGATGCGCAGCCGGGCGGCTGATGCGCGCAAGGGATCACGCTCGGCGGCAACATCTTCGGATTCGACGAAGCCTTTCTTCTCCAGGGACTTCAGCACTGCCACCGCATGCGGGACCTTCTGTTTCAGGTAGGACACGGAAAGCGGGCGCGCGTCCAGCATCCGCAGCGCTGCGGTTGCCGGGTCGTCGGCGTTCTGAGTTGCCCCCAGATGCAATTGCCGCGCAACATCCCTGCCGGACTTAGTCAGAGAATACACTTTGCCTTTCCGGATCTCCCCGGAAAGTGGCGTCATGGCGCGCAGCGTCTCCCCGAGCGGAGCGCAGTAGTACTCGGTGATCCAGCGGCCCAGCCGCAGCAACTCTTCATCGAGTACCGGCTCTTCATCGAGCAGCCGCAGAACGTCGCGCACGGTTCCCTTGGGGGGCGTCTCCGTGTGTGTCCTGATCACAACCCCGGTGAGCTTGCGAGTCCCAAATGGTACCAGCACTCTGCATCCAATCTGCGTACGATGGCGTAGGGTTTCCGGCAGATGGTAAGTAAAGACTTGATCCAGAGGGACCGGCAGGCTGACATCGCAATATTCTGGTGGGCGGACGGAACCGGCGGGCATAACGGGAAAAAGGGAACTCTGGCTGCTTACCTACTTTCGCACGTGGCCAGATTCCTGGCGGAAAGACAGTTCCCGAGAGTGGGATGCACGTTGCGCGCGGGGTCCTGTATAATCAGTAGGGCTGGAGGTTTTTGAATACATGCGATTCGTTGTTGTTGGAATGCTGGCGTTGAGCGGAATGTTGTGGGCCGCTCCGGAATTGTCGGATACGTTTAACAGCCTTAAAGAGGCTGTCGATAAGAAAGACGCCCCGAAAGTGAAGGATCTGGTGGCGCTGACCCGCAAGGAAGCCACGGAGCTGGCCAAAGAAGCTCAGCCCACCGATGCGGGCGGCATGGAGGCCTGGAAGGGCCGTCAGCAGTTTGCGAAGGATGCCGAGTCCTACACTCTGTACGCCCTCGCTGTAACGGCCAGTCAGTCCACGGACCCCGCGGTCACGATTGATCTGTCCGAGGCGCTGATGGCGCAGGACCCCAAGGGCGATTCCATTGATACCATCGCCTCGGCCTATCTGGCGGCCGTGGGCAAGGGAGGCCCGGCGAAGACGATTGCCGGCGCCAACAAGATTTTGGCGGGCAGGCCCGAAAATGAAGACGCCCTTTATGCGATCGCCAGCAATGGCTTGTCGAGCGCGCCGGGGCAGTCGCTGACCGCGTCTCAGAAACTGGTTGGCGTCATGCAAAAGAAGGCCAAGCCCGAAAGCATGAGCCAAGCGGATTGGGATAAGAGAAAGACCGCCATGATGGGCGCGGGCTACACCTTTGCCGGTGTCGTCCAGGGCGCGCAGAACCGTTACGCGGATTCGGACCGTAACCTGAAGGCTGCCTTGCCGCTCATCGCCGGCAATTCGACGATGCTCAGCTATGCCTACTATTACCTAGGCCTTTCCAACTTTCAGATGGGTAAACTGACTTCGGATAAGTCCAAAATGGGCGTGGGCGCCGACTACACTGCCAAGGCTGCCGCCACCGCGGGCCCCATGCAGGGAGCCGCGGCAAATAACGTCCAGGTCATGAGGCGTGAAATAGGCGGCGGCCGCTAGATTTTTGATCCATTTCAAAGTCCGGACCCCGGGGCAGGAGCGATCTTGTCCCGGGTTCTTGTTTTTGCGGCAAGATGTCCAGCCAACGTCTTGGCGCGGCTCGCTTCCCGTTGGTGCCGCCCGCCGCCTAGCAGGATGCGGAAAAAGCTAGCTGACCGCTCCGTAACCGTCGCGGCTCGAAAACCGTTACTGAAAGCAGGTGACCTACCGAGCCGCGCGCGTGAGCAAGCGGTTTCCGTGTGCGTTTTTCCGCAACCTACTAATCGTTCGCCGCTCCGTTGTCCTTGCGCGTGAGCTCTTCGGACAGAATGATGGCATCGGCGAGTTCCTTCATCGGGCGGCGCAAGCGGCGGCTCTCATTGCGCATGCGTAAGTAGGCCTCTTCTTCCGTCATGTTGTGGCGCTTTTGCAGAATGCCCTTGGCGCGTTCAACCGACTTGCGCATTTCGAGCTGCCGCTTCATTTCGGCCGTCTCCTCCGCGAGACGGGCATTTTCCTCTTCCAGCAGACTCTTCGCGATCGCACTCCCGATTTGTTCGCCAATGAAAGCGATGACGGAGATCTCCTGAGGCGTATGCTCATGCGGTCCACGATGGTGGATGTTGATGACGCCGATCGCCGCGCCGCGGTTTACCAGGGGAACGGACAGGAACGCCTCGTAGGTGTCTTCCACCAGGGTCGGGAAGATCTTGGACCGCGGGTCCTCGGCTGCTTTTGAACTGAGGGCCACGGGAGACTGGTGCTCGGCCACCCAACCCGTGACGCCTTCCCCGATCTTCATTCTCAAGTTGCCGAGGTCCGCTACGTGCGGCACAAGCGACGCCCGCAGCACGAACTCGCCCTCGCCTTCGACCAGGTACACCAGGCAGGCGTCGCAACTGGTGACCTGCGCCGCCAGGCCCACGATCTCGCCCAGCATCTGATCCAGTGACAGCTGTGAACTGACAATTCCGCTGACCCGGTGCAGTACGGACGCGCTAAACATTTCTGGTGTCATTTCCGCTTCCAGTGACTCGACTACCGCCATAATTTGAGCGTAAGGCGTTCGATCCGCTCCGGTCCAATCAAAACTTTTGATCGGGTGGATACATCGCTGGGGCCTAAGGCCCAGCTCATTCCGCCACTTGCCCGCCGCCTCGCTTATAATCAATGCAGTATGAGACAAGAATGGGTAGCGAAACGCGCCGGCGACTCCAACCGCTCGCAGATGCACTATGGCCGGCAGGGCCGGATCACGGAGGAAATGGAATACGTCGCCAAGCGGGAGCGCTTAACTCCCGAAATGGTCCGTGACGAGGTGGCCCGGGGACGCATGATTATCCCCGCCAACGTCAATCACACCAATCTTGAACCCATGTGCATCGGTGTGGCTTCGCTCTGCAAAGTTAACGCGAACATCGGCAACTCGTCGACCACGTCGGATATTGAACAGGAAGTCGCCAAGCTCCGTCATTCGGTTCGTTACGGCGCCGATACGGTGATGGATCTTTCGACGGGCGGCGACATCCCGCGCATTCGGAAAGCCATCATCCAGGAATCTCCGGTGCCGATCGGGACCGTACCGATCTATGAAGCTTTGTCGCGCGTGCGCCGCGTGGAGGACCTCAACATCAACGTGATGCTGGAAGTCATTGAAGAGCAGGCCGAGCAAGGCGTGGACTACATGACCATCCATGCCGGCGTGCTGGTGCAGTACATTCCGATGACCACGCGCCGCGTGACCGGCATTGTCAGCCGGGGCGGAGCGATTTTGGCCGAATGGATGGTCAAGAACCACCGCCAGAACCTGCTCTACGAACACTTCGAAGACATCTGCAAGATCTTCAAGAAGCACGATGTCAGCTTCTCTCTGGGCGACGGCCTACGGCCGGGTTCGTTAGCCGATGCCAGCGACGCCGCGCAGTTCGCGGAGCTGAAAACTCTGGGTGAACTTACCAAGATCGCGTGGAAACATGACGTGCAGGTAATGATTGAAGGTCCAGGGCATATCCCGTTGGATCAAATACCGATGCAGGTCGAAAAAGAAAAGGAATGGTGCTACGAAGCGCCGTTCTACACGCTGGGTCCCCTGGTGACCGATTTCGCGCCCGGCTATGACCACATCACCTCGGCCATCGGCGCGGCCCTGATCGGCTATCACGGCGCGGCCATGCTCTGCTACGTGACCCCCAAGGAGCACCTGGGGCTGCCCAACCTGGAAGACGTCAAGCAGGGTTTGATCGCCTATAAGATCGCCGCTCACGCGGCGGATATCGCCCGCCACCGGCCCGGCGCCCGCGACCGCGACGACGCCCTCTCCCGCGCCCGTTTCGCCTTCGATTGGAACAAGCAATTCGAACTGGCGCTGGACCCGGAGACGGCGCGTGCTTATCACGACGAGACGCTGCCCGAAGAAGGCTTCAAGGACGCCGCGTTCTGCTCCATGTGCGGTCCGAAGTTCTGTTCGATGAACCATTCGAATAAGACCAAGGAATTCACCGAAGCCGACGCCGAAGCCGTGCTGACGCAGATCGCCAGCGCGGCGAACTAACTACTTTCCGTCGCAAAATTCAGCAAACCGCATGCTCACGCATGGCGGCTCGGAATCGGCGTTGTACGTTTACAGCCACTTACCGAGCCGCGACGGTCACGGAGCGGTAGGCAATCCCCATTTTGCGACGGAAAGTAACTAGCGGGCCGGTTCACGAACCGGCAACTCAGGCATCGGCACGCGCTGTTTGCCGGCGAAGATTTCGGCGAACAGCTCCAGTACTTCCGCGTGCAGCAACGTATTATCGGCCAGGACATGCTGCCCACGGAGGTCGAGGGGCGCGCCGTGCATGTCCGTGACGGTTCCTCCGGCTTCGCGAACCAGCAGTGCGCCGGCGGCCATGTCCCAGGGGTTCAGGCCGAATTCCCAGAAGAAATCCAGGCGTCCGCAGGCCACGTAGGCCAGATCGATCGCCGCCGCGCCCGCCCGCCGGACGCCGTGTGACAGCATCGCAAGCTGGTAATAGAAGTGAACGTTGATGTTCTGGTGGCGCTTGCGGGAAGGGAAGCCGGTGGCCGATAAGGAATCCTCCACGCGCGCGGCCTTCGTGACGCGGAGGCGCTCGCCGTTCAGGAACGCTCCTCCGCCGAGCTCGGCCTGAAACATTTCATCGCGCGTGGGATCGTAAACGACGCCCGCGATGAGTTCGCCGGCGCGTTCGAGTCCCAGCGTCACGTTGTAGACGGGGAAGCCGTGCGCGAAATTGGTGGTGCCATCCAAAGGATCGACATACCAGCGGTAATCCGAGGAGCCGTCATTGCCGCCGCCTTCCTCCGCCAAAATCGAGTGTGTGGGGAAATGTTGGCGCAGGCGCTCGACAATCAGAGCTTCGCTGGTCCGGTCGGCCTCGGTCACCAGATCGTATGCGCCCTTGAGTTCAAACCCGATGCGTTGGCGGGCGAACTCCGAAATGCGCGCACCGGATTCGCGGGCGATCTCGGCGGCAATCTCAACAAAAGTTTTCAAGGGGTCTCAGGTCAACTCGTCTGGGTTTAGCTCGTAGAGGTACTTGATGTCCTGTTTGAACAGGAACAGATTGGGGCTGCCTTCGCGCGTCAAGCGGATAAAACGCGCGTCGTAGAATTCGACGATGCCATCCACTTCCTGATCGTCACTTAACCGCACACGGACCGGCACTTGGTCGTCGATCAGATGCTGCAGGTAGCGCACTTCCTGGTGGGTATGATCGGGGGCTTTGGCTTGGCTGATTTTTCCGGCCACTTGAGAAACCAACTTACGCGTAACGCAAACTAACGCGCCACTTCTCCATAGTAGCCACTGCGCGTGGAGATGCGCAATTCCGGGCGCCGCGGGATTTCCACGCGCACCGTGTGGAACGCGCCAGCTCCCGTTGGCAGGCGAGCCGGGTAGTAGCCCAGCAGGTATTGCGTGCGCAAATCGCGCAGGATTTCAGTAAAAGTGCGGTCGAGTTGGGCTCCCACCGTCGGGTAGAACGCGCGGCCCCCGGTGTTGGCGGCCAGCGTTTCCAGGGCGTGTTCGCCCGCCGTGTTGCGCCCGGCCGGATTCGTGATGGGGACGACGACAATGGGATAGAAGATCGCGTCGGCTTTCTGTGCGGCATCCATCGCGTCCTTAAATTTCTTGGCGCTGGTGGTGTCTCCGCCATCGCTGATCGCCACAATGACGTGCCGGCCTTGGCGCTCCCGCAATGCGGGGGCCGCCAGATAGATCGCATCATAGAGCGACGTGCCAGCCTCCGGCTTTAGGGTTTTCAGACGTTCCTCGAATCTGGATACCCGGCGGGTGTATGCGTTGAGCAGAGTGACTTGGTCGTTAAAGGCGTAGAGGGAGGCCGCATCGTCAGGATTGCCTTCCTGCACCAAAGCTTCCAGAAACTTGGTGACCGAGGCGATTTCATAGCGCAGATCCTTGGCGGTGGAGGCGCTGATGTCGATCAGTAGGGCGATGGAAAGCGGTTGCGTGGTCTGGTGTTCAAAGACCGTGATGTCCTGTTTGACGCCGTTGTCGGCCACGGCGAAGTCGCGGGCTTCGAGTGACCCGACCAGGTCGCCCGCGGCATTCTTCACTGTAACCAGGAGGCGGACCAGCCGGACGTCGACTTTGAAGACGGGTTCCTGCGCGGCCGCATTCACGGCTCCCAGCAGCAGAGCGACGCCGAACAGAAGGCGTCTCAACTGCGGGCGGTGATGACGGCGTCGTCCCATTCTCCGTCTACCCACACTTCGCCATCGACGAAGTATTCTTTCTTCCACACGGGAACCAGCTTCTTCAGGCGGTTGATGCCTTCGAGCGCGGCGTCGAACGCCGGCTTCCGGTGCGGCGCCGTGACCACCACGGCCACGCTGGTCTCGCTGATCTCCAGCTTGCCCAAACGATGCACCATGGCGATGCGGCCGATCGCATGACTGGCGGCGATCTCTCTGCCGATCTGGGCCATGATCTTGACCGCCATGGGTTCATAGCATTCGTATTCAAGGAATCGCGTCGCCCGGCCCTTGGTGTTGTTGCGCGACACGCCTTCGAAGTTCACGAACGCGCCGTCCTCCCCACGCAGCAACTGGCGCGCCATGGCGGTTCCGTCGATGGGCTCCCGTGTAATCGCGAAAAAATGCCCCGCGGGATCGGCGATGTGCTGCGTGTATTGCGACCCTCCGCTCGATCCTCCGCTCACGGGGGGCAGGAACGCCACTTCATCGCCGTCGGCCACAGGCGCGGCAGGCGAAGAAAATTGCTGATTCAGCGCGAGCACGGTGCTTCCCGCCAGATCCTTCAGCTTCGGGAAACGCACGGCGTAGTGTTCAAATACCGAACCCAGATTGCTGCCGGGCGGCACTTCCAGGGAGTCCTCGCGGGCACCCACAACGTCACGAATGGCTCCAAAAAACAAGACACGAATAGGCACTGAGGTCATAGTATCAGACTGATTTGCGGCCGGTCCGGTTTCGCGAAAAGGCCTTAAGCGCCAGCTATAATTGGCGGGCATGGAAAATTCAGACATCCGGCAGGCTGCGGAGACCCACCTGCGGGTCCGCTACGCGGAGACCGACCAGATGGGCGTGGTCTATTACGCTAACTACCTGGTCTGGATGGAAGTAGGCCGCGTGGAGTTGTGCCGGTCCGCTGGCATCCGCTACCGCGACATGGAAACGGATGACGGCGTTCTGCTGGTGGTCGCCGAGGCCAACTGCCGTTACCTATCCCCCGCGCGCTACGACGACGAAATCCGCATCCGCACCTGGATCGCGGCGGCGTCACCCCGCCTGATCCGTTTTGAATACGAGTTCTTCGATGTGACCACGGGCACACTGCTGGCGACCGGCTTTACCAAACACCTTTTCTGTGGACCCGGCGTAAAACCGCGGAAGCTCCCCGAAAAATATTGGCCTCAGTTCGGGATTGCATAGGCGCCAGCTTATATTGGCCAGTTATATTGAAAAGATGAGTAAGCTGTCGATCCGCGACCTTGATCTCCGGGAGAAGCGGGTTTTCATGAGAGTGGATTTCAATGTTCCCTTGGCCCCTGGCGGCAAGGAAATCACCAGCGACAAGCGCATCAAGGCGTCGCTACCTAGCATTCAATATGCGTTGGAACACGGCGCGGCGCTGATTCTCGCCAGCCACCTGGGGCGTCCCAAGGGCAAGCCCAACGCCGAAATGAGCCTGGCTCCCGTGGCCGAGCGGCTGTCGTCGCTGCTGGGTAAGCCAGTTGCGTTTGCACCGGATTGCGTGGGGTCCGCTGTCGAAGCCATGCTACCCAAGCCCGGAGAAGTGCTCTTGCTGGAAAACCTGCGCTTCCATGCCGAGGAAGAGAAGAACGACGCCGGTTTTTCCAAACAGCTCGCCGCGTTGTGCGATGTGTACGTGAACGATGCCTTTGGTTCGGCGCACCGCGCGCACGCATCCACCGTGGGCATGATTGCGTACGTGAAACAAGCCGCGGCAGGATTGTTGATGGACAAGGAACTTGAATATCTCACGAAGGTGACGACGAATCCCGAGCGGCCCTGCGTGGCGATTCTGGGCGGAGCCAAAGTTTCGGACAAGATCGAAGTGATCCAGAACCTAATGAAGGTGGTGGACCGGCTGCTGATCGGCGGCGCCATGGCCTACACGTTCCTGCGCGCGCGCGGCGAGACCACTGGCAAGTCGTTGGTCGAAGAAGATAAAATCGAACTCGCCAAAGAGTTAATGGCGGCCAGCGGCGATAAGCTCTTGCTGCCCGTCGATCACGTGGTGGCCTCCGAGTTTAAAGCCGGCGCCGAATCGCAAATTGTCGACACCATTCCCGGGGATAAGATGGCTCTGGACATCGGACCCAAGACCATCGCCGCGTACGAAGCCGTGATCGCCGGAGCCCGCACCATCATCTGGAACGGACCCATGGGCGTGTTCGAGATGCCGCCTTTTGACAAAGGCACCGTGGCGCTGGCGAAAGCAGTAGCCGCATCCGGTGCCATCAGTGTCGTCGGTGGCGGGGATTCCGAGAAAGCCATCAAGAGCGCCGGTGTGGCGGATAAGATATCGCACATCTCCACGGGCGGTGGAGCGTCGCTGGAATTTCTCGGTGGAGTTGAATTGCCCGGTGTTGCGGCTCTCAGCGGAAAATAGCGGCCGGCCTACTTGGTCTCGGTTTCGACGACCCTTGGGGTGCCATCCCAGGGCAGGTCGGCTTCGTCCACTTCGTAGATAATTGGCCCGTCAAGAAGTGGTATTTCTTCGTCCAACGGAGAGACTCCTTCGGTAGTGCGGCGCTCGGCGCGCTTGACGTTCTTCTCCTGTTGCTTTTCCTTCCGCAGTTGTTCCTTTTGCCGTTTTTTGAATGATTGAGGTCCGCGACCGGCCATAAAATGCTCCTATACGATAAAGTTCCCGGCTTGCCACTCAGGACTGCGCTGGATTCCTTACGTCCGCACCAAAAAATGATTGCACCACCGGCGCGATGGATGCGGGCGAAGATATTCCTAGTTTAGCACCTCCATTGCGCAACTTGCGAGATTGGTGCTATGATTAATTCAGATCTGCTCCCTCCTCTTTAAGAAGCGCCAGCGGTTCTCTGAACTTCCCCCAAACCTTTAATGAACAAATTTTCTGATTTCCCTCTGAGCGCAACGCTACAGAGCAACTTGACCCGTAATGGGTTCGTCGTCCCGACCCCCGTGCAAGCCCAGGCAATTCTGCCCGCGCTGGAAGGCCGTGACATCGTCGCCACCGCGCAAACAGGAACCGGCAAGACTCTTGCCTTTATCCTCCCGATTCTCGAAAAACTGACCGCCCCACCATCCGCGGTTGAAAAAACCGCGGTTGAAAAAGTGGGTGCCAAGACAGGCCGCGCGAGCGGCATCCAGGCTCTGGTGCTCACTCCCACGCGCGAGTTGGCGATTCAGGTAAGTGAAGCGGCCATGAAGCTAGCCGCGGGCTCCACCGTGCGTTCCGCGACCGTGGTCGGCGGCATGAGCGAATCCACGCAACTGCAGGCCATCCGCAGAGGCGCGCAGATCGTGATTGCCACGCCAGGCCGCCTGTGCGATTTTCTGGACCGCAAACTGGTGGACTTGAGCGGCATCCGCTTCCTGGTGCTGGACGAAGCTGATCGCATGCTGGATATGGGTTTCCTGCCCGCCATTCACGCAATTTTGAAGATGATCCCGCCGTCGCGGCAGACGCTGTTCTTCTCGGCGACGATTGAAAAGTCGGTCGCGCATCTGATCGGTTCTCACGTCAAGAATCCGGTTCGCGTGGCCATCGGCTCTACCAGCAAGCCCGTGGAGCAGGTGGATCTGCACATTTACGAAGTCGACCAGGACCGCAAGCTCAGCTTGCTGAAGAAATTGCTCGACGCGGAGCGGGGATCCTTTCTGGTATTCGCGCGCACCAAGCACGGCACGGACCGTCTGGCGAAGAAATTGGCGGCGCAGGGCGTGGACGCCGCGCGCATCCATGGCGACCGAACCCAGAACCAGCGCAATCAGGCGCTCGCCGGCTTCAAGAAGGGCGACTACCGCGTGCTGGTAGCCACCGATGTGGCTGCGCGCGGGATTCACGTGGACGGAATCGCCCATGTGGTGAACTACGATCTCCCGCAGGCTACGGAAGACTTCATTCACCGGATCGGCCGCACGGCCCGCGCCGGCGCCCGCGGTACGGCATCGACGTTTGCGACTCGCGCGGAGCGCGGAGAAGTCCGGCAGATCGAGAAGGCGCTCGGGGTCAAGTTGACGCCGCGTCAGGCTGGCCCGGATCTGGTCCGCGAGGAGAAGGCGACGGCTTCCAAGACCGTCGTGATTCCCATCCAGCGCCATCAGCAGCATGGCAGTGCGAAGTTCGAACCGCGCCGCCGCCGTGCGTTCAGCGGCCGCCGGTAACGGCGATTACAGCACGCCGCTCATAGCGCGCCAATTACAACACGTCAATTACAGCGCGCCAATTACAATACATCGGCGAAGCCGCGCTTCAGGTGCCGGAAGAATAGTCCACCGGCGACGAACACGACCACGGAATACGCCGCGAGCACGGCCAGCTCCTGTGCCGCCGGCCAGTGCGCGGACAGCAACCGTTCCCGGTATGCCCGCACCAGCCACGACATCGGATTGAGTTGGACCAGCCAGCGGAAGCGCTGCGGAATCTGCTGCTCCAGAATCATGATGGGCGTGAACCAAAACCACAAGGTCATCACCACGGCCAGGATCTGGGACGTATCGCGCAGATACACGTGTAGGCTGGAGACGAACCATCCCACACCCACGGCCAGCAGCCCGACGAATACCATGTACACGGGCAGCAGCAAAATCATCGGGCTTACGCGCCCCAGGACCACAATCGACGCGGCCACCACCAGCGCCAGCGCGATCAGATGGTGGATCAGCGAGGAAAGAAAAATCGACACGGGCAGGACCTCGGCCGGAAACACTGTCCGCGTGATCAGGTTCGCCTGCTCCACCATGCTGGGGGCCGAACGCAGCACGGTTTCCTGAAACAGCAGCCACGGGAGCATCCCGCAGAACAGGTACATGACGTAGTTCTGCGTCAGAGCGCCCTCCGGCAGCTTGACTTTGAGGCAGACCTGGAAAATAAAAGTCCAGCTCAGCAGAAGCACCAGGGGATGCACCACGCCCCAGATCCAGCCCGCGGCCGAACCCACGTAGCGCTGGCGGAAGTCCCGGCGGACCAACTGAGCAACCAGGGACCGCTGCTCGATGAGGTTGCGCGCAAAGTGCCGGCCGGGAATACGATTCACGATAAGAGTGTAAACTGATTCTGTGCGCTTTGTCACACGCCGTTCGGCGCTGATCGCGCTTTCCGTTCTGATTGCTGGAGCATCCGCCCGGTCCCTGGCCGCCGCTGTTGCTCCCGCCGGGACGCTGGGCAAGCTGAACTATGATGTCGAGTGGCGTCTGATTCACGCCGGTTCGGCGGTCATCGCGACCGATGATGCGGGTGGCTACGTGAAGATCGATTCCGCGGGACTGGTGTCGACCTTGTTCAAGGTGGACAGCACTTATACGGTCCACTACTCCCAGGATTTATGTGCAGCGGATACGTTGCTCGACGCCCGGGAAGGGAAGCGCCACCGCCAGACAACCGTTACCTATGACCGGGATCAGGGCCGCGCGACGTTCACTGACCGCGACTTGATCAAGAACGAAATTCGAAACTCGGCACAGATCGAAATTCCGCGCTGCGTGCACGAAGCGCTTGGCGCGATCCTGACCGTGCGCCGGACTCCGCCGGAGCCGGGACAGTGGGCGCAAATTCCCATGAGTAACGGCCGGCACTCCGCGCAGGTGCGCGTGGAGGCACAGGAGCGCGAGGAAGTGAGCACTCCTGCGGGCGCCTTCAAGACGGTGCGCTACGAGGCGCGCCTGATGAATGGCGTGATCTATGAGCGCAAAGGCAGAGTGTTTTTCTGGTTGACGGATGACGAAAGACGGATACCCGTGCAGATTCGCGTGCGGCTGTCGTTCCCCATCGGGACTGTGACCCTGCAATTGCAAAAAGAGGAACCCAAATGACTGTGCGTATTCTTGCGGCCTTGCTTCTGGCTCTGCTGGCGCCGCGGACGGGGTCCGCGCAGACGCCCCTTCTCGCTCCGGTGCAAGTCAACGAATTATGCGCGCGTCTGGGCTCGTTGATGGAGGCCGGAGGCGTGGCAATCTCCGATCTGCAGCGCGCGGCGGCGCCCGTCATTGAAAATACCAGGCAGAATTGCATCCAATTACGCGCCCGGCCCGGGCGTAGCGAGGCGACGTACGCGCTGCTGACGAACCTGCGCTCCTACCTGGCGCTGGCCGATTCCGTGCCCAAGCCATTTCCGTTTCCCGAGGCCGCGCAGAAGCAGCTTGCCGAGCTGCGCGACGATGCCACGCGGCTCGATACGCACTTCCGTGCCTTGCTGGAGAATCGCGAGCGGCAGCTTCTCACTCCCGATCCGGCGAATTTGGAGCGTTACGCGGAAGGCAACCGGAAATTGGGAAATCCGTCTTCGGCCAAGCCCCGCGTGATCTTCTTTGGGGATTCCATCACCGATTTCTGGCGCCTGAATGAATACTTTCCGGATAGCGATTACGTGAATCGGGGCATTTCCGGGCAGACTTCTGGGCAGCTTCTGCAGCGGCTGAAAGCCGATGTCATCGACCTGCATCCGCAAGCGGTGGTCATTCTGATCGGAACCAACGATCTGGCCCGGGGCGTGCCGGTGGCCGCCATCGAGAGCAATAATCAGATGCTGGCCGACGTGGCGGCGGCAAATAAAATCAAAGTCATCGTCGCTTCGCTGCTTCCTGTGAGCGATCACCACAAGGACATGGACCCCGCGTATGAACGCACTTCGCAGCGGCCTCCCGCTTCGATCCTGGCGATCAACGAGCGGCTGAAGATGTTCGCCTCCCAGCGCGGCTACGGATATCTGGACTACTTTTCGGCGGCCGTGGATTCCGGCGGTCAATTCAAGGAAGATCTGTCCGATGACGGGCTGCATCCGAACGGGAAAGGTTACCGGGTGATGGCTCCACTGGTGGCGGCCGCGATCGACAAGGCGTTGGCGCCCGTGTCGCCGGCCCAGCAGCAGCAACAGCAGCAGAAGAAACGGACCCCTCTGTCAATCTTTGGCAAATAGAGCTGGGGCAAATAGGGCCGGAAACCTCAGCGTCCTGAATATGCGTCTATCATAAAGTAGGAATGAAACGCTGGAAGTAGGAATGAAACGCTGGTTACGGTTGTGTGTGATCGTACTTCTCGTGATCGCCGCGCAGGCCCAAAGCAGACTGACCGTGGACCAACTGGTCAGCTTCATCAGGTCTTCGCTGCAATTGCGCCACGAAGATAGCCGGATCGCTGCCTACATTAGGAAGAACGTCAAGCTATCCAACCGCCTGGACGCCCGCGTCGTCGAAGAATTGCAGGGTATGGGAGCCGGTCCGCAGACCCTGTCCGCGCTGCGCGGTTTGGTGACGGAATCGGCTACACTGGCCGTCCCTGCGCCCGCGCCGCCCAGGCCGGTGGCGCCGGTCATCCCGCCGCCGGATTCGATTGAACAAAAGCGCATTCTGGCCGACATCACCGAGAAGGCGCGTAATTATTCCAAGAGTCTGCCGAACTTCATCTGCCTGCAAGTTACACGCCGTTACGGAGACAACAGTGGACTGGAAAATTACCACTTGCTCGACACCATCGCCGAACGGTTGAGTTATTTCGAGGAGAAGGAAGACTACCAGGTTGTTTCCATCAACGGCGTTCCGGCCGCGGGCGGCACGAAGCACCAGCAACTGAATGGCGCGACTTCTTCGGGCGAGTTCGGCACCCTGCTAAAGGAGATTTTCAGCGCGGAGACGCAGACGGAATTCAATTGGGAGCGGTGGGCCACGCTGCGCGGACGGCGCATGCACGTGTTCGCATTCCGCGTGCGGCAGGCGAATTCCAAGTACACCATTTACGCGGATTCCGTGAAGCGGACCGTGATTTCCGGCTACCACGGTCTGGTTTACGCCGACCGCCAAACCGGCATGGTGATGCGGATCAAGATGGAGATGGACAATTTGCCGGTGGATTTCCCGATCCAAGCGGTGGATCTGGACTTGAACTACGACATGGCCAAGATTTCCGGCTCCGAATTCCTGCTGCCGCTCAAGTCGGAAATCCGTTCGCGGGAAGGGAAGTTCCTGGTGCGCAACGAGGTCGAGTTCCGCCTCTACAACCGCTTCGGCGCCGACACCAGCATCCAGTTCGGCGACGTTCCCGACGCGCTACCCGCCGACAGCGTCAGCGAAGAACCGGTGAAGTAATCTTGGCGGCGCCCTAAGCCGCTCAGGCCACGCGGAGTTCGGCGGTTCCGCCGCGTTTCTTAGCTTTCACCACAATCTCAACATCGTGCCCCAGCGCGACTAGGAAGCGCATCAGACGCTCAACCGAATAGCCCCGGAACTGGCCAGCCAACATCGCCGAGACCTTGGGTTGATCGATGCCCATAAGTTGCGCCGCAACCGTCTGGGTCAATTCCCGTTGCTGGATGATCCGGTCGATCTTCGCCACCAGTCCCGCTTTGACTAGATGTTCCTCAGCATTGGCAAGGCCAAGGTCAGCGAAGACGTTGCCCGAGCTAGCCTCTTGGCCAAGAACTTTTCTTTTCAGCATTCTTCACCTCACTGAGCATCTGTTTGAGCCGCTGCCGGATCAGTTGAATCTCCGGCTTCGGCGTGGCGACTCCGGCTTTGGATTTCTTCTGAAACGCATGGACCACGTAAATCGAATCGCCGATGGAGACCGTATAGACCGCCCGGTAGGTTCCACTTACATCATTGGATCTAATCTCCATCACGCCACTGCCAAAGCCATGCAACGGTTTGGCGCTGGCGCTCATCCCGCCACGCTGGGCGAGGTACAGCGCATAGCCGAAGTCGTCCCGAATGGTGTCTGGGAACGACTTGACGTTGGACTTGGAATCGGCGAGCCATACGAGCCTCTTCATTCATTGTTATGCCCATACTGGCATATTCGGAATGGCTGGTCAACCCATTCCGCTGAAGACTCCCGCCAGGAAGATTCGATCGCTTGTACAATCGCGTCTATATGCACAAGTATTCATCAGCCATGTTCACGAAGACGCCAAGGTTACAAGGGCGGTGATGAGGTTCCTCAAGGCGTTTTCCTTGGAGGCCTTTCTCTCCAGTGACAACTGGCAACTTCGTGCTGGTGAACGATAGTTTCAGCGGATAGAGGACGAACTTCGATCGGCGACGATAGTAGTGCTGTTGCTCAATGAACGCTCGGAGATCCGGCCCTGGATTAGCTTCGAGGCCGGCTGGGCTTGGGGTACGGGCAAGAAAATTATCCCGGTTTGTTTCGATGGATTGACGAAAGGCACGATGCCGCGCCCATATTCCGAATTGCAGGGACTGGACTTGCGAACCGACTATACTGACCTGTTGAAGGACTGCTATCACTACCTCGACAACCTCGGCAGTTTTGCGTCCCCGGTCCTACCTGCTCCGAATGATCCGCGAGTTCTCCAACTGAAGACAGCACTTGACGATGCTGAAGGACCACGCCCTGCCGGACCGATTCGCGCGCCCAGTTCCTAGGGACCCTACCACGTCAGAGACGGTCCTTCACGTATGGGGGCCGAGAGGCATTTGACTCGGCCCACGAGCTGAGACAGCTTGAAGTCAAATACGCTCTTCAAATCTTTTGGGAGCGCCGTCCTGAACGCCCGGATGCGCCGTTCAAGATCATCGAAACAGAGTGCGTAGTCCTCATGGCCGGGATGGTATCCCGTTGAACGTCCCTTCCCAAAATGGATAAGCCGCTGGTCCAAGGCTTCCTTGACTTGCCTGAGGCTCATTTCTTCAGGGCGATTCGGTGTGCTGGAAACCAGCGTGATCGTCAACGGTGGGGAGTGGAGTTCCAACGGACAGGGGAAGTCGTCGCGTTCAATAAAATGCCTGATCGAAATATCGCGCGCGTTGCGGGTGTCCCAATAGAAGAACTCAATGAGAATCCGCAGATGCAGTAGCAGCGATTGAGAGACGAGCTGCCACCATAGGCCGCGCCCACGGTTGCCTTCCCGGTAGATCTGGGCAAGGCAACGAAAGTGGTACATTTCATATGCGATTTGAGACGTTGCCTCTTCAAAGTCGTGGTCACTAAGCGACATGGACCGATTAGAGCATGAGGATCACGTTTATGGGTAGGCGAAGACCCGATTGAGTGGGCGGTAAAACATGCCCAGAGCGACGTATTGCCCACCGACAGTATTAGCGAAGAACCGGCTAAAGAATTATGGAGCGGGAGACGGGAATCGAACCCGCGACCAACAGCTTGGAAGGCTGTGACTCTACCACTGAGTTACTCCCGCTCACAAACACATTCTACCCCACCGTGCTTCTATTGGGCGCCACGGCCCAACAGCACGGTCTTGACCGTGTGAAACAAAATAAAGGCATCGAGCGACGGCGCCAGGTACTTGATGTAGTACAGATCGTACTCAAGCTTGGTGATCGTGTCCTCGATGGTATCGCCGTACTTGTGACTCACCTGGGCCCAGCCCGTGATGCCCGGTTTCACCGATAACCGGTGGCGATAGTAAGGGATCTTCTCCTGTAAGACGCGCACGAACTCGGGCCGCTCTGGCCGCGGCCCCACTAAAGACATTTCGCCGCGAATCACGTTCAGCAACTGCGGCAATTCGTCCAGCCGCAGTTTGCGCAGCCAGCGGCCCACGGGCGTAACCCGCGGATCGTCTTTGGTGGCCCATACCGCGCCCGTCGCGGCCTCGGCATCCTGACGCATGGAGCGAAATTTGTAAAGGACGAAGAGTACTCCATTCTTGCCTGTGCGAAGTTGACGGTACAGCACGGGCCCGCGCGAAGTCAGCCGCACCAGCACGGCAACCACCAGCATCACGGGCAGCGCCAGTATCAGCAACGCGAAACCGATCAACCAGGAATAGACCGATTGCATCGCCAGCATGCTAGCAGCCCGTGGTAAAAGTCGAGAAACATCTCCTAAGCATGTGACCGGTGAAATGTTTCAGACGTCATAGATAGTATGGCGATGGGCAAGAGCAAACCGAAGCAAGCGGCGCTGTTTTTCAGCGCCCAAGAGATCCCCAAGGCGG